>NZ_JBCGFB010000077.1:0-29326 GCF_038752175.1 Nocardia sp. No.11
AGCCGGTCGCCCCGCAGGTCCCGGCCGAACCGCAGGCCGCGCCGGTGGAACCGGCACCGGCGGCACCGCCGGTCGCCACCGAACCCGCCCCGGCCGGCTGACACCCGGTCACGGCGAAGAGCAGCCGGTGCGCCTCCGAGTGAGGGCACCGGCTGTTTCCATTCCGGCTCAGCTCCACCAGCGTTCGAGCACCATGGCAACGCCGTGGTCGACATTGCTGCCGGTGACCTCGTCGGCGGCGGCGCGGGCCTCGGGATGGGCGTTGCCCATGGCGACGCCGTGCCCGGCCATGGTCAGCATCGGCACGTCGTTGGGCATGTCGCCGAACGCGACGATCGACCCCTCGTCGATACCGACCCGCCGCGCCACCTCGACCAGCCCCGACGCCTTGGTCACCCCCGGCACGGCGATCTCGATCAGGCCGTTCTCGGTGGAATAGGTGATCTCGGCGCGGTCGCCGACCAGCGGGACCAGCGCGGCGCGCATGTCCGAACTGCGGGCCGAGCTGAGCCGGATCAGCATCTTGATCGCCGGCGAGTCGATGACCTCGGCGTGCGAGACGACGGTGTCGTCGGGATTGAGCCAGGCGTGCTCGTAGGTCGGCGAGCTGACGAACTGCGGGGTGGCCGCGTCGTGCGCGCTGGCCCCGACCCGCTCGGTGGCCAGCCCACAGCCCGGCAGCGCGTGCTCGGCGAGCTCGGCCAGCCAGCCGAGGGTGTCCACATCGAGAGTGTGGCTGGACAGCACCCGATCGGTGGCGCTGTCGTAGATGACCGCGCCGTTCCCGCACACCGTGAGCGGCGCGTACCCCAGTTCGCTGACCACCGGATCGATCCAGCGCGGCGGCCTGCCGGTCGCGAGCACGAAGGTGACGCCGTCGGCGACGAGCGCGCCGACGGCGGCCTTGGTGCGGGCCGAGACCTTGTCCGCGTCGTCGATCAGCGTGCCGTCGACGTCGGTGGCCACCAGCTTCGGTTTCGGGTGCAGGGGCGTCATCCGTTCCATCCTGCCGCACGTCGCCACGCGGGGACGGCGGACTGTCCTTATGATCAGGGCCTGATTACCCGATCCAGAGGGGACTGATGACCGGCTTCTTGTTGCGGCGCACGCTCAACTACATCGTGCTCCTGTTGCTGGCCTCGTTCCTGACGTTCAGCCTGGCATCACTCACGTTCAACCCGCTCGACAGCCTCGAGCAGCGTAATCCGCGCCCGCCGCAGTCGGTGATCGATGCCAAAGCCGAGCAACTGCACCTCGACGAGCCGATCCCCCAGCGCTATCTCAGCTGGCTCGGCGGCGTTGTGCAAGGGGATTTCGGGACGACGCTGGCCGGTCAGCCGGTGAGCGAGGAGCTGGGCAGGCGGGTCGCGGTGAGCCTGCGGCTGCTGATCCTGGGTTCGGTCATCGGTACCGTGCTGGGCGTGCTGATCGGCGCGGCGAGCGCGATCCGGCAGTACAAGTTCAGCGACTACTTCGCGACGGTGGTCTCGCTGCTGATCATTTCCACCCCGATCTTCCTGCTCGCGACCCTGCTGAAATACGGCGCGCTGCAGATCAACACCGCCACCGGCACCCAGGTGTTCCTCTACACCGGCGAGACCTCGGCGACGCAGGTCGTCGGCCTGTGGAACCAATTCGTCGACCGCGCACAGCATCTGGTGCTGCCGACGCTGGCCCTGGTGCTCGGCGCCGCCGCCGGATACAGCCGCTACCAGCGCAACGCCATGCTCGACGTGCTGCAGAGCGATTTCATCCGCACCGCGCGCGCCAAGGGCCTCTCGCGCAACCGCGCGCTCTACAAACACGGCCTGCGCACCGCGCTGATCCCGATGGCCACGCTGTTCGCCTACAGCCTGGGCGGCCTGATCACCGGCGCCACCTTCGTGGAGAAGATCTTCGGCTGGCACGGCGTCGGCGAATGGTTCGTCGACGGGATCAACGCCCAGGACCTCTACATCGTCGTCACGGTCGCGACCTTCGCCGGCCTGGTCGTCCTGGTATCGGGCCTGCTCTCCGACATCGTGCTTGCCCTGCTCGACCCGAGGGTGCGTGTCTCATGACCGAAACCGAACTCATCGCCGTCGGTGCGCCCGAGGCCGCCGCGGCCGGTCGCCGCAAGCTGGTCTGGCGGCGCTTCCTGCGCAACAAGCCCGCCGTGGTCGGCGCGGTGATCCTGCTCCTGCTGCTGATCGCCAGTTTCGCGCTGCCGCCGCTGCTGCCCTGGGACTACCAGGAGATGGACTACAAGGCGCTGTTGAAGCCGCCGAGCCCCGAGCATCCGTTCGGCACCACCCAGATCGGCCAGGACGTGCTCGCCCAGACCATGCGCGGGCTGCAGAAGTCGCTGGTCATCGGGTTCTGCGTGGCGATCTTCTCCAGCGTCATCGCCTCCACCGCGGGCGCGGTGGCCGGGCTGCTCGGCGGCTGGACCGACCGGGCCATCATGTGGCTGGTCGACCTGCTGCTGGTGGTCCCGGCCTTCATCATCATCGCGATCTTCGCCCCGCGCACCAAGGGGTCCGGCTCGATCGTCATCCTGATCATCCTGCTCAGCGTGTTCGGCTGGATGATCGCGGCGCGCATCATCCGCGGCCTGACGATGAGCCTGCGTGATCGCGAATTCGTCCGCGCCGCACGCTATATGGGCGCGCCGACGCACAAGGTGATCATCAGCCACATCATCCCGAACATCGCCTCGATCCTGATCATCGACACCACGCTGGCCGTCGGCGCGGCGATCAGCGCCGAAACCGGGCTGAGCTTCCTCGGTTTCGGTGTGCAGCCGCCCGATGTCTCGCTGGGTTCGCTGATCGCGACGGGCACCAAGTCGGCACTGACTTATCCGTGGCTGTTCCTGTTCGCCGGTGGCCTGCTGGTCACGATCGTGCTGTGCGCCAACCTCGTCGGCGACGGTCTGCGCGACGCCTTCGACCCGGGCGCCCGCGGCGCCCGCAAGGCGCGCAAGGACGTCGCCGAGAAGAAGGACGAGGCGCAGGTGGAGTTGAAGAAAGCCGAGAAGCGATGACCGCGAGCACATCGACCGCGCCCCTGCTCGAGGTCACCGATCTGCGGGTCTCCTTCCCCGGCGAGGAAGGCCGCGTCGACGCGGTGCGCGGGGTGAACTACACCGTCGCCGACGGCGAAGTGCTGGCCATCGTCGGCGAGTCCGGGTCCGGCAAGTCGGTGTCGTCGCTGGCCGTGATCGGTCTGCTGCCCGAACAGGCGCGGGTGCAAGGGTCGATCCGGTTGCGCGGCCGTGAGCTGCTCGGCCTGGGCGACAAGCAGATGTCGAAACTGCGCGGCTCCGCGATCAGCATGGTCTTCCAGGACCCGCTCTCGGCGCTGACGCCGGTGTACCGGGTGGGCGACCAGGTGGCCGAGGCGCTGCTCGCGCACGGCACGATGCAGCGCAAGGAAGCCGCCGAGCGCGCGATCGAACTGCTCGAACTCGTCGGCATCCCCGACGCGCGGGTGCGGGCGCGGGCGTTCCCGCACGAGTTCTCCGGCGGCATGCGCCAGCGCGTGGTGATCGCCATGGCCATCGCCAATGATCCAGCGCTGATCATCTGCGACGAGCCGACCACCGCGCTCGACGTGACGGTGCAGCGGCAGATCCTCGACCTGCTGCGCAAGGCGCGCGACATCACCGGCGCCGGCGTCATCATGATCACCCACGACATGGGCATCGCGGCGACGATCGCCGACCGGGTCGCGGTCATGTACGCGGGCAAGGTCGTCGAAACCGCGCCGGTCGCGGAGCTTTTCACCGCCCCCCGGATGCCGTACACGGTGGGCCTGCTCGGGTCCATCCCGCGCATGGACGGCCCGCCGCGCCGCCCGCTGATCCCGATCGTCGGCGCGCCGCCCGCCATGCACGACCTGCCGCGCGGCTGCTCGTTCGCGCCGCGCTGCCCGGTCTCGATCGACGACTGCACCGCCGCCGAGCCGCCGCTGGAGAAGGTCGCGCCCCGGCACTCGGTCGCCTGCATCCGCACCGCCGAGATCGGCACGACGCAGCTGTTCGACGCCTACCGCCAGGAGATCGCCGAGCCGCCGCAGGCGGATGTCACCGAGTCCGATGTGGTCCTGCGGGTCACCGACCTGGTGAAGACCTTCCCGCTCACCTCCGGGGTGGTGCTGCGCCGCAAGACCGGCGAGGTCCGCGCGGTCGACGGCATCAGTTTCACCGTCCGCGCGGGCCGCACGCTGGCGCTGGTCGGTGAATCGGGCTCGGGCAAGTCGACCACCCTGTCCCAGATCATGGACCTGGTGCGGCCGCAGTCGGGCAGCATCGAGGTGCTCGGCAACGACGTCGCGACGCTGACCAAGGCCCGCACCCGTGAGATCCGCCGCAAGATGCAGATCGTCTTCCAGGACCCCAGCGCCTCGCTCGACCCGCGCCTGCCGATCTTCGACGCGCTGGCCGAGCCGCTGCGCATCGACGGCCGCTCGCGCGAGGAGGTCAACCGCCGGGTGCCCGAGCTGCTGCGCCAGGTCGGCCTGCGGCCCGAACACGCCGACCGCTACCCGGCCGACTTCTCCGGCGGCCAGAAGCAGCGCATCAGCATCGCCCGCGCCCTGGCCCTCGACCCCTCGCTGCTCGTCCTCGACGAGCCGGTCTCCTCGCTGGACGTGTCGATCCAGGCCGGTGTGCTGAATCTGCTGCGTGACCTGCAGGCCGAGCGGGGACTGTCGTATCTGTTCGTCTCGCACGACCTGTCGGTGGTGCGCAATCTCGCCCACGACATCGCCGTCATGCTGCGCGGCAAGATCGTCGAATCCGGCCCGGCCGAACAGATCTTCGCCGATCCTCGGCACGAGTACACCCGCTCGCTGATCGCGGCCGTTCCGGAACCCGTCGTCAGCGGCTGATCACGCCAGGAGGCCCGCCATGAGATCCCGAGGAATGCAAGCCCGTCGTCGCGCCCGGCTGCGTTGCGCCGCCGTCGTGGTGGCGGCCGGGATGATCGTGGCGGGCTGTGGGTCCGGCGACGAATCCGCGACCGGGCTCACCGACGCGCTCGGGACCACCAGCGACATCAACCCGATGGAGCGCGACGCGCTGCGCGAGGGCGGGAATCTGCGGCTGGCCACGACCAGCTACCCCGCGAACTGGAACACGCTGTCCAACGACGGCAACGACGGCGAGATCGCCGACATCCTGCGCCCGATGATGCCGCGCTCGTTCACGATCGACGCGGCGGGCAAGCTCACCGTCGACACCGACTACTTCACCGACATCGCGCTGACCGGCACCGACCCGATGCGGGTGACGTACACGATCAACCCGAAGGCGGTGTGGTCGGACGGTTCCCCGATCACCTGGGAGGACATCGCCGCCCAGGCGAACGCGCTCAGCGGCCGGGACAAGCGCTACCTGATCGCCATCACCAACGGTTTCGAGTTCGTCGACAAGGTCGAGCGCGGCGTCGACGACCGGCAGGCGATCCTCACCTTCAACACTCCCTTCGCCGACTGGCGCGGCCAGTTCGCGGGCAACAGCTCGCTGTACCCGAAGTCGGTGACCAGCACCCCCGAGGCGTTCAACACCAGCCAGGTCGACGCGATCGGTCTCACCGCAGGCCCGTTCATCGTCACCGGCACCGACCGCGCCCAGGGCCGGATCACGTTGGGCCGCAACCCGAAATGGTGGGGTGAGCGGCCCGTGCTCGACACCATCACCTACAGCGTGCTCGACCACACCGCCTGGGTGCAGGCGCTGCAGAACAACGAACTCGACCTGGTCCGCCTGACCACCATCGACGAGGTGAAGACCGTGCGCGGCACCGAGGGCCTGGTGGTCCGCCGCGCGCCCGGCAACCGCTGGCGCCACATCACCTTCAACGGCGCGCCGGGCTCGATCCTCGCCGATCCGGCCGTCCGGGTGGCCATCTCGAAGGCGATCGACCGGCAGGGCATCGTCACCGCGCTGCAGAACGGCCTGGTCGAGGACCCGAAGCCGTTGAACAACCACATCTTCCTGCAGGGCCAGCAGGGCTACCAGGACAACAGCCTCGGCTTCGATCCCGCGGCCGCGGCCGCGGAACTCGACGCGCTGGGCTGGGTCCGCACCGGGGACGGCCGCGAGAAGGACGGCCGCAAGCTCGTCATCCGCGACGTCATGTACAACGACCCGACCTGGGTGCAGATCGCCCAGATCATCCAGCAGAACCTCGCCGCGATCGGCGTCGGCCTGACCATCGACACCAAGCCCTCCGCCGGCTACTTCACCGACGTCATCCAGCCCGGCGATTTCGACGCCGCCCAATTCATCTTCCAGGGCGACCCGTTCCCCCTCGCCAGCATCCGCCAGATCTACTACTACGACCCCAACGACCTGCAGGGCAACTACGGCCGCATCGGCTCGCCCGAACTCAACGCCCTCATCGAACGCACCATCACCGAACTCGACCCGCAGAAGTCCATCGACCTGGCCAACCAGGTGGACCGCGCGGTGTTCGAGGAAGGCCACTCCCTGCCCCTCATGCAGTCCGACGGCAGCTTCGGCGCCCGCACCACCCTCGCCAACATCGGTTCGCCGGGCTTGGCATCGTACGACTACACGAAGATCGGATTCACGAAATGACCACTGCTACTTACGCATCCCGGCTGCGTCGCGCCGGTTTCCGCGTCGCGGCACCCGCTGTCGCGTTGACGCTGGTTTTGGGTGGCTGTGGATCCGACACCGCGGTGGAGTCGGGATCGAGTTCGATCGGCGCGGTCAACGACATCAACCCGCAAGATCGTGACGCGATCCGCGACGGTGGCAATTTCCGTTTGGCGCTGAGCGGCTTCCCGGAAACGTTCAACAGCCTGCATGTCGACGCCGACGGCGAGGTCAGCGACGTCACCGGCTGGACGCTCCCCGGCTCGATCAATGCCGATGCCGCTGGCGAACTCTCGATCGACCACAACTTCTACACCGACGTGCAGCTGACGAACACCGATCCGCAGCAGATCGTGTACACGATCAACCCGAAGGCCGTGTGGTCGGACGGATCCCCCATCACCTGGGAGGATCTGCGCTCGCAGGCCGCCGCGATGAGCGGCCGCGATCCGGCGTTCAAGATCAGCCACGACCAGGGTTACAGCAGCGTCGAGAAGGTCGAGCGTGGCGTCGACGACCGGCAAGCGATCGTGACCTTCGCCGAGCACTACGCGGAATGGAAGGGCCTGTTCAATCCGCTGTATCCGCGCCAGCTCACCTCGTCCCCCGAGTCCTTCGACAATCTGTACCGCAACGAGATGCCGCTGTCCTCGGGACCGTTCATCATCACCTCGATCGACCGCGCCCAGCAGCGCATCGTGCTCAGCCGCAACCCGAGATGGTGGGGCGACACCCCCAAGCTGGACACGGTCACCTACAGCGTCCTGGCCGACGAGGCCCGCTTGACCGCGCTGCAGAACAACGAACTCGACGCCACCGGCCTGAGCGGGATCGAGGAGGTCACGGCCGCGACCGGTACGCCGGGCATCAAGGTCCGACGGGCATCGGCGAACCGGTTCTCGCACTTCACCTTCAACGGAGCGCCCGGCGCGCTGCTGTCCGACCCGAAGCTGCGGATCGCGATTTGCAAGGGCATCGACCGACAAGCCATCGCCACGGCGACCCAGCAGGGCATCGTGACCGATCCGAAGCCGCTGAACAACCATCTCTTCCTGGTCGGGCAGAAGGGCTACCAGGACAACGCGCAATCGGTGTCCTACGACCCGGCCGAGGCCGCTCGGATGCTGGACGAGCTGGGCTGGAAGCTCAACGGTGACGTCCGGGAGAAGGACGGGCGCAAGCTCGAGATCCGCGACGTGATGTACCAGTCGGACACCTGGACGCAGATCGCGCAGATCGCGCAGCAGAATCTCGCGGCGATCGGCGTGAAGCTCACGATCGAGACCTATCCGGGCAATGGCCTGTTCACCGATGTCATCGATCCGGGCAATTTCGATATCGCCCAATTCGTCTGGTCCAAGAGCATCTTCCCGCTCGGTGCGCTGCCGCAGATCTACGCCTACGACCCGGCGAACCCGCTGAGCAACAAGGGCCGGATCGGTTCGCCCGAGCTGAACGCCCTGATCGAGGAAGTGATCGCCGAGCTCGACCCCGAAAAGGCCATCGAGCTGGCGAACAAGGCCGATCGGATGATCTTCGAGGAGGGCTTCTCCCTGCCCATCGTGCAGTCCGCGGGTACGGTCGCGGTGCGGGAGAACCTGGCGAATTACGGTGCGCCGGGACTGGCGTCCGAGGACTACACCAAGGTCGGCTTCGTCAAGTAATCGCCGAAGTGCCGCACTCGTGCAGCGAACATATGGAAAGGAGCGGATCATGCGGATTCGTTCATTGACCACCCGCCTGGCCATACCTCTGGTCATCGTCAGTGTGCTCGCGGCCGGGTGTAGCTCGGAGGAACCGGCGGCGGACGGACAAGCCTCGCTCGGCACGACCAACGACATCAATCCGAAGGATGTCAGCGAGCTGCGCGACGGGGGCAACCTGCGGCTGGCCATCACTTCGCTGCCGGAGAACTGGAATTCGCTGCACACCGATGGCAACGACGGTGATACCGGTTCGATTCTGCGTCCGGTGATGCCGCGCGCGTTCAAGACCAATGCCGCGGCGGAACTCTCGGTCAACACCGATTTCTTCACCGATGTCGCTCTGACCAACACCGAGCCGCAGCAGGTGACGTACACGATCAACCCCAAGGCGGTCTGGTCGGACGGTTCGCCGATCACCTGGGAGGACTTCCAGTCCCAGGCCAACGCGCTCAGCGGCAAGGACAAGTCCTTCCTGATCGCCAACAGCAGTGGCTTCGATCGGATCGAGAAGGTCGAGCGCGGCGTCGACGACCGGCAGGCCGTCATCACCTTCAACAAGCACTACGCCGATTGGAAAGGCCAGTTCGCCGGTAACTCCTTCCTGCTCCCCAAGTCCGCCACAGCGACTCCGGAGGCGTTCAACAACAGCCAGGTCGACGCGCTCGGGCTGTCGGCCGGTCCGTTCGTCGTCCAGTCCGTCGACCGCGGGCAGGGTCGTGTGGTGCTCGGACGCAACCCGAAGTGGTGGGGCGATACCCCCAAGTTGGACACGATCACCTTCAGCGTGCTCGACAGCGCCGCCTTCGTTCCCGCGTTGCTGAACAACGAGATCGACGCGGTCGGCGTCGCCAGCCTCGACAACCTGAAGTCGGTGCGCAACGCGCCCGGCGTGGCGGTCCGTCGCGCACCCGGCAACAGCTGGGGCCACTTCACATTCAACGGCGCACCGGGTTCGCTGCTGTCCGACCAGGGCGTGCGCGTCGCGATTTCGAAGGCGATCGATCGGCAGGGCATCGCGACCGCCATCCAGAACGGCCTCGTGCAGGATCCGAAGCCGCTGAACAATCACGTCTACCTGAGCGGCCAGGACGGCTACCAGGACAACAGTCTCGGTTTCGACCCGACGGCGGCGGCCAACGAGCTCGACGCCCTCGGCTGGAAACTCAACGGCGATGTGCGTGAGAAGGACGGGCGCAAGCTCGAGATCCGCGATGTCATGTACAACGACCCGACCAACATCCAGATCGGCCAGATCATCCAGCAGAATCTCGCGCAGATCGGCGTCAAGCTGAGCATCGAGACCAAGCCGGGCGCCGGCCTGTTCTCGGATGTTCTCCAGCCGGGCAACTTCGATGTGGGGCAGTGGTTCTGGGCCGGTGACCCGTTCCCGCTCAGCAGCCTGACTCAGATCTACGGCTACTACCCGGACGACATCCAGGGCAACTATGGCCGGATCGGCTCGCCCGAGCTCAACGCCCTGATCGAACAGACCATCTCCGAACTCGATCCGGTCAAGGCCAAGGAACTGGCCAACCAGGTCGACCGGAAGGTCTTCGAAGAGGGCCATTCGCTGCCGCTGTTCCAGTCCGCGGGCAATGTCGGAGTGCGTGACAACCTCGCCAACTTCGGCGCGGCGGGCCTGGCCTCCCTCGACTACACCAAGATCGGCTTCGTGAAGTAACCGTGTCCGGCCCGGCGCGCGCACTCGTCTACCCCCTGCTGGTCACGTCCGGCACCGTCGCGGTTCTCGCCGCGCTGGTGCCGTTCGCCGATCTCGATCAGCTGAGTGCGCTCGCCGTGGTCGTGCTGGTGATTCTCGCGGTCACCACCTATCAGCTGGGGTTGGCGTTGGGGGTGCTGCCGACCGGGCTCGTCGCGACGGGCACGGTCGGGGGGCGGCGGGTGCGGCAGCAGCATCGGCTGGTGAGCCGGTCGTGGCTGGAGATCACCAGTGGGGATCGGATGGTGTGGCAGCCGGTGTTCTACGAGCCGAGCCTGTCCACGCTGACGCCGACCGAGCTGGAGTTGACCGGCCGCCGGATCCGCACCGGTGAGCTGCGCTTCTACCCGTCGGGCCGGGTCCGCAACACCGAGCCCGCGGGCAAGCTCGTCGACAATCCGAGCCGCGCGTCCGAGGTACCCGCCTACGGCCTCGCCCGCCGCCTGGTCCTCGATGTCCAGCCCGCCGTCGCCGCCCCGATCGTCGGCCTGCTGTGGGTCTACGTCATGGCCGGTGGCATCCCCGCCTTCGCCGGCGCCACCCTCGCCGCCGCGGCCACATTCACCTGGTTCTCCGCCATCCGCGGCTCCGATCCCAGCTGATTCCTGCCCACCCCGCGCTGACCGGGCGGTTTCCTCAACGTGATTCAACTGGTCTGACCACTTGACCTCTTGACCTGTTGGGTGGAGGATCTAGGCATGGCGTGGACTCCTGTCGTGAAGCGGTCGGTATCCGGTGATGTGTTCGAGCAGATCGCCGCCGAAGTGCTGGGCGGGGAGCTGGCGGCGGGGAGCACGTTGCCCAGTGAGCGGCAGCTGGCCGAGGCGCTGGGGGTCTCGCGGCCCGCGGTGCGCGAGGCGTTGCAGCGATTGGCGGCGGCGGGGCTGGTGTCGGTGCGGCAGGGGGAAGCCACCACCGTGCTCGACTACCGCCGCAGCGCGGGGTTGGAAGTACTGCCCCGGCTGCTGCTGCGGGGCGACACCATCGATCCCGCCGTGGCGCGCAGCATTCTCGAAGCGCGGCTGCACAACGGTCCGAAGATCGCCGAGCTCGCGGCCGGTCGGGTCCGGCGAGCCCGCGCGGGCGGCACCGACGCGCTCACCGCCGAGCTCGACCTGCTCCACGAATCCGTCAACGCCCTTGTCGCCGAGGCGGACCCGCTCACACAGCAGCGCATCGCCCTCGAATTCTGGGACCACGTCCTCGAGCTGGCCGATTCGATCGCGTTCCGGCTGATGTACTCCATGCTTCGCGCCGCCTACGAACCCGCGCTGGCGGCGCTCGCGCCGATCATGTCCGCCGAGGTGGGCAATGGTGACGCGTATCGAGACCTGGCCGCCGCGATCACCGCGGGCGCGCCGGAACGGGCCGCCGAATCCGCGCGAGCACTGCTCGGGCCGGCGACCACCGCTCTCATCCACGCCCTCGACGGGGCGTGATCCACCCGAGGAATCGCCATGAAAAATGACCGTCCGACAACGACGTCGCACGACACCACCGCGGCCGGGCAGGGCCGCGACCCCGCCCGATCCGGCGCGCCCCGCGCCCTCCGCCGTAGCGCCTCGCTGAGCGAGATGGCCCGCGAATTCGTCCGGCATCCCTCGCCCTGGATGATCGCCACGGTCTTCGTCGCCGCCTTGGTGGCGCGGATCGCGGTCGGGGACTGGCAGTTCACCGACGCCCTCGTCCCGCTGATCGTCATCGGCACCTTCCCGCTGACGGAGTGGATCATCCACGTGACGGTGCTGCACTGGCGGCCCCGCCACCTCGGCCCACTCACCATCGACAGCGAGCTGGCCCGCAAACACCGTGCGCACCACACCGATCCACGCGCCACCCCGCTGGTGTTCATCCCGCCCAAGTCGCTGACGCTCACCATCGTCGCGCTGGTCGCGATCGGCCTGCTGGCGTTCCCGCGCCTGGGCCTCGGCCTGACCTTCCTGCTGACGATCACCACGCTGGGCCTGCTCTACGAGTGGACGCACTACCTCATCCACACCGACTACAAGCCCAAGCACGCTCTCTACCGGGCGATCTGGCGCAACCACCGCCACCACCACTACAAGAACGAGCACTACTGGTTCACCGTCACCACCTCCGGCACCGCCGACCGCCTCCTCGGCACCGCCCCCGACCCGGCGACCGTGGCCACCTCCCCGACCGCCCGCCACCTGCACGCGGGCTGAAGCTCTAATTCGCGCTCCGGCAGAGCGTGTTCACCGCCCGCGAACGCCGCGGGTCCGGCCGCGCTCACGCCAGGAGTTTGGTGGCGATCGAGGCCGCGCGGTCGGCGGCGGCCGGGGAGTTCTCGCGCACGGCGGTGACGATGGCGCCGTCGATGAGCAGGGCCAGTTCGGGGGCGAGGACCTCCGGATCGGGATGGCCCGCGGCGGTGAGGAGTTCGGTGAGGTAGTCGATCACGCGGCGCTTGTGGCGGTCGGCCACTTGGTGGGCGGGGGCGGTGGGGTCGGCGACTTCGATCATCGTGTTGATGAAGGCACAGCCGCGGAAGTCGTTGCGGGCGAAGCGTTGCGCGAGGGCGGCGAAGACGGCCAGCGGGCGCGCGGCCGGGTCGTCGACGGCTTCGACGGAGGTGCGTAGCCAGTCCAGCCAGCGACGGTCGCGGTCTTCCAGCACGGCGACGACCAGGTCGTCCTTGCTCGCGAAGTGGCGGTAGAAGGAGGCGCGGCCGACGCCGGACTCCTGGAGCAGCCGGTCGATGCCGACGGCGCGAATGCCCTCGGCGTAGAACAGCTCCTCGGCGGTGGTGAGCAACCGCTGCTTGGCCTGTGTCGCCATGCGCCCACCGTACCAGAACGGAAACGATCGGTACCGAATTGCTTGACCGAGACGGAACCGATCGGTACCGTCTCCATTCGGTACCGATCAGTACCGTTGCCGAAAGCCTTGGAGCGCACCATGTCCCGACTGCCGCTACTGTCCGCCGACACCGCCGATGCCGAGCAGGGCGAACTGCTCACCGAAGTCCAGCGGCAACTGGGCCGGGTGCCGAATCTGTACGCCGCCATGGCCAACAGCCCGGCCACCCTACGGGGGTATCTGCGCTTGCGCGACGCCCTCACCGCGGGCAAGCTCGGCGCGCGGACCCGCGAGCAGCTCGCCCTGCTGATCGCCGCCGACAACGGCTGCGAATACTGCGTCTCGGCGCACACGATGCGCGCGTCGAAGATGGGCTTCACGCCCGAGGCGATCGCGGCGACGCGGGCCGCCCGCGCCGAGGACCCGCACGCCGAAGCCGTGCTGCGCTTCGCCCGCGAGGTACAGCGCACCGGCGGCCGGGTGGACGACGAGCGATTGGCCGAGGCCAGGAGCAGCGGCGTCAGCGATGCCGAACTGACCGAGGCCGTCGGCCATGTGGCATTGAACGTGCTGTCGAACTACTTCAACCATGTCGCCCGCCCCGAGCTGGACTTTCCACTCGCCCCCACCCCACCGAAGGCACCCGCGACGACATCGAGATGGCGCGCCGCCGACACCGTCGGCCTGGTCGCCGGCTACACCCTGACCGATGCCGACGGGCGGCAGACCGCGACGGTGCGCGATGTGCACGTCGCCATCGAGGGCGGCTTCGCGCACATTTCCGTCAAGGACGGCGAGCGGGTGCAGGTGGTGTCGGCGCCGGCGATCGCGCTGATCACCTACCGCCCCGAATCCTGATCCACGCAGCACGAAATGCCCGGTCCACCGCCGTGTGGGCCGGGCTTTTCGCTGTCGAAATCCTTTCTGCCGAAGTCTTGACAGGTTTATACCCTAGGGGGGTATGGTACCGACCACGAGACGCTCTCCGCTCGAAAGGACGAAAGTCGTGACTACGCAATCGCAATCCACCCGGAAGTGGTGGGCGCTGGCGGTGATCGCCGCAGCGCAGTTCATGGTCATCATGGACACCTCGATCATCGGGATCGCGCTGCCGAAGATGCAGGCCGAGCTCGGCTTCACCCCCGGCAATCTGACCTGGGTGTTCAACGCCTACGTGATCGCCTTCGGCGGCCTGCTGCTGCTCGGCGGCCGGCTCTCCGACCTGCTCGGCGCGCGCCGGATCTTCGGGGCGGGCTGGCTGGTGCTGGCCGTAGGCTCGGTGATCGCCGGCGCCGCGGGCACCGTCGGCATCGAGCTGGCGGGCCGGGCGATCCAGGGCGCGGGCGCGGCGCTGATCGCGCCCTCGGCGCTGACCCTGCTGATGATGCTGTTCGGCGGCTCGCCGCAGGAACTCACCAAGGCGCTGGCCGTCTACGGCGCGGCGGCTCCCGCCGGTGGCACCGCGGGCGTGTTCCTGGGTGGCGTGATCACCGAATACATCAGCTGGCCTTGGGTTTTCTACATCAACATCCCGATCGCGGTGCTCGCGCTGATCGCGGTTCCGCTGCTGATGCCCGCCGCCCCGGCGCGTAAGGGATCCATCGATATCGCCGGGTCCGTCACTGTGACAGCCGGTTTGGCGGCTGCCGTGTACGCGATCGTGCAGGCTCCCGAAGTCGGCTGGGCGTCCGGTGAGACCCTGGGCGTACTGGCGCTGGCCGCCGCGCTGCTGGCCGGTTTCGTCGCCATCCAGTCGCGCCGCAGCGAACCGCTGATGCGGCTGAGCATCTTCCGCGCGCCGAATCTGGCCGCCGCCAACTTCGCCCAGTTCGCGCTGGCCGCGGCGTGGGTGCCGATGTGGTTCTTCCTGAACCTGTACCTGCAGCAGGTGCTCGGCTACAGCGCGTTCCCGTCGGGCGCCGCGCTGCTGCCGATGACCACGCTGATCATGCTCGGCATGGTGGTGCTGGCCCCGAAGGCCATGCAGCGCTTCGGCGCCAAGCCGATGATCGTCACCGGCCTGATCGTGCTGGGTCTCGGCCTGGGGATCATGTCGCTGGTGCGACCGACCGGCAACTTCTGGGTCGACGTGCTGCCCGCCTCGCTGGTGGCCGCCGGCGGTATGTCACTGGCCTTCATCCCCTCGCTCGGCACCGCCATCTCGGCGGCGCGACCGGAGGAGGGCGGCCTGGCCTCGGGCATCGTCAACGTCAGCTACCAGGTGGGTTCCGCACTCGGCCTGGCCGCCATGACGGCGGTCGCCGCCGCGTTCGGCGCGGGCGAACTGGGCGATGCCACGGCGCTGACCGACGGCTACTCGGCGGCCTTCCTCGGCGCGGGCCTGCTGGCCCTGGCCGGTGCGGGCATCACCGCCGCGGTCATGCGCAGCCCTGCCCCGGTCACGGCCGACGCGACCGTTTGACAAAGTACCCTAGGGGGGTATGGTAATGATTGAGATCACGGACGAGGAGACCACCATGAGCACCACCACCGTCACCGTCACCGGCATGACCTGCGGCTGCTGCACCAACAAGGTGCGCGACAAGGTCGGCGCACTGCCCGGCGTCACGGGCGTCGAGGTCGACCTGGCCACCGGCACGGTGGCGATCGACGGCACCGCACCCGAGCGCACCGCCCTCGCCGACGCCGTCACCGCGGCCGGCTTCCAGCTCGCCGACTGAACCCGAAACGGAGCATCCCGATGAACGCAACAGGCAAGTTCGCCGGTTTCACCCTCGGCCTCGCGGCGGTCTTCGGGATCGCTCTGGCCGCCGGCTCCCTGGTCGGTCCGGAACCCGCCGAACCGGCCGGGCACGGCGAACACTCGACCGCGGCGGCGCCGTCGGCCGACCTGCCCGGCGGCCTCCTCGCCTCCGATCAGGGCTACACGCTGGCCATCGACAAGCCGAGCACCACGACCGCGGCGCAGGCGCCGGTGAGCTTCCGCATCCTCGACGCCACCGGCGCACCGGTCACGAAGTACGTGACCAGCCACGACAAGGACCTGCACCTGATCGTGGTGCGGCGCGACATGGTGGGTTTCCAGCACGTGCACCCGGTGCTGGACCCGGCGGGCACCTGGTCGGTGCCGCTGAACCTGAGCCGGGGCGGTGACTACCGGGTGTTCGCCGACTTCACCCCGGCGGGCGGGTCGAACCTGACCCTCGGCGCGGACCTGCGCGTGGCGGGCAACTACGACGTGCAGGCGCTCCCGGCGCCCGCGACCACCGCCCGGGTCGGCGAGTACACCGTCACCCTCGACGGCACGGTCACGCCGGGAACGGCCTCGAACGTGACGCTGTCGGTGAGCCGCGACGGCACCCCGGTCACCGACCTACAGCCCTACCTCGGCGCCTACGGCCACCTGGTCGCCCTGCGCGCCGCCGACCTCGCCTACCTGCACGTTCACCCCGAAGGTGCCCCCGGCGACGGAGTCACCCCCGCCGGTCCCGGCATCGACTTCGTGGTGAACGCGCCGAGCGCGGGCGACTACCGCCTGTTCCTCGACTTCCAGCACCAGGGCGTGGTGCGCACGGCCGAGTTCACGGTGCGCGTCGCCCAGCCGGCGGCCACCGGCGCGAGCGATCCGGCGCCGACGACCGCACCGGCCGAACCCGGCCACGGGCACTGACGTAGCCCGTCGGCAAACCCTCAGCAAGAATCGATACCAGGAACGAAACGGAGCACCCCATGACCACCGTGACGCAACCACCGGGCACCGGCCAGGTAGAACTGGTGATCGGTGGCATGACCTGCGCTTCCTGCGCGAACCGGATCGAGAAGAAGCTCAACAAGCTCGACGGGGTCACCGCGACGGTCAACTACGCGACCGAGAAGGCCAGGGTCGACGTCACCGGCGACATCTCCCCCGAGGAGCTGATCGCCACCGTCGAGCAGGCCGGCTACACCGCGGCGCTGCCCGCGCCGAAGCAGGCCGAGCCCACCGACGACGCGGCCGTCGAGCCCGACCCGACCGCCTCGCTGCGGACCCGGCTGCTGGTCTCGCTGGTGCTCACCGTCCCGGTCATCGCGATGGCGATGATCCCGGCGCTGCAGTTCACCAACTGGCAGTGGCTCTCGCTCACGCTGGCCGCGCCGGTCGTCGTGTGGGGCGCGCTGCCCTTCCACCGGGCGGCGTGGACCAACCTGAAGCACGGCACCGCCACCATGGACACGCTGGTGTCGATCGGCACGCTCGCCGCCTTCGGCTGGTCGCTGTACGCCCTGTTCTGGGGTACCGCGGGCACGCCGGGAATGAAGCACCCGTTCGAGTTGACCATCGCGCGGATGGACGGCACCGGCAGCATCTACCTGGAGGCCGCGGCGGGCGTCACCACGTTCATCCTGGCGGGGCGCTACTTCGAGGCGCGGTCGAAGCGACGGGCGGGCGCTGCTCTCAAGGCGCTGCTCGAACTGGGCGCCAAGGATGTCGCGGTGTTGCGCGATGGCGTGGAGACCCGGATTCCGGTGGAGCAGCTGGCCGTCGGTGACGAGTTCATCGTGCGGCCCGGCGAGAAGATCGCCACCGACGGCGTGGTGACCGAGGGCAGCTCGGCGGTCGACGCCGCCATGCTGACCGGCGAATCGGTGCCGGTCGAGGTCGGCGCGGGCGACGCGGTGACCGGCGCGACCGTCAACGTCGGCGGGCGGCTGCTGGTGCGCGCCACCAGGATCGGCGCCGACACCCAGCTGGCCCAGATGGCCCAGCTGGTCGAGGACGCGCAGACCGGTAAGGCCCAGGCCCAGCGCCTGGCCGACAAGATCTCCGGCATCTTCGTCCCGATCGTCATCGCGCTGGCCGTGGCCACCCTCGGCTTCTGGCTCGGTACCGGCGGCGCGATCGCGGCGGCCTTCACCGCCGGCGTGGCGGTGCTGATCATCGCCTGCCCGTGCGCCCTCGGCCTGGCCACCCCGACCGCACTGATGGTCGGCACCGGGCGCGGCGCCCAGCTCGGCATCCTGATCAAGGGACCCGAAGTGCTGGAATCGACCCGCAAGGTCGACACCATCGTGCTGGACAAGACCGGCACCGTCACCACCGGCAAGATGACCCTGCTCGACGTGCTCCCCGCCGAGGGCGAGGTCGGCAGCCGGGTACTGGAACTGGCCGGTGCGCTGGAGGATTCGTCGGAGCACCCGATCGCCCAGGCGATCGCCAAGGGCGCGCGCGACGAGTTCGGCACGCTGCGGGCGGTCGAGGGCTTCGCCAATGTCGAGGGCTTGGGTGTGCAGGGCGTCGTCGACGGGCACGCGGTGATCGTCGGCCGGGCCCGGCTGCTGGCCGACTGGTCGCAGCCGCTGCCCGAGGCACTGGAAACCGCCATGACGGAAGCGGAGTCGGCGGGCAAGACCGCAGTGGCGGTCGGCTGGGATGGTAAGGCGCGCGGCGTGCTCGTGGTCGCCGACGCGGTGAAACCGACCTCGGCGCAGGCCATCGCGCAGTTCCGCGCGCTCGGCCTGACCCCGATCCTGCTCACCGGCGACAATGCCCGCGCGGCCCGCACCATCGGTGACGAGGTCGGCATCGACGAGGTGATCGCCGAGGTGCTGCCGCAGGACAAGGTCGACACGGTCAAGCGGTTGCAGGCCGAGGGCAAGGTCGTCGCCATGGTCGGTGACGGCGTCAACGACGCGGCCGCCCTGGCCCAGGCCGATCTGGGCCTGTCGATGGGCACCGGCACCGATGTCGCCATCGAGGCCAGCGACCTGACCCTGGTCCGGGGCGACCTGCGCGCCGCCGCCGACGCGATCCGCCTGTCGCGCCGCACCCTGGCCACCATCAAGGGCAACCTGTTCTGGGCCTTCGCCTACAACGTGGCGGCCATCCCGCTGGCCATGGCGGGCCTGCTCAACCCGATGCTGGCCGGCGCCGCCATGGCGTTCAGCTCGGTGTTCGTGGTGAGCAACAGCCTGCGGTTGCGGCGATTCAAGTCGACGGCGCACTAGTCGCCGACGAGCGCGGGGGCGTCATCCGGGATTCCGGGTGGCGCCCCTTCTCGCGCGCGAATCGCCCGTATCGCGTCAGAAGGTGGTCTGGCTGTCGGCGGAGATGGTGAAGCCGTGGCCCGCCGCGTCGCAGCGGACGCCCTGCCGGCTGGAGGTGCAGGCGACGCCGCGCACGACGAGGGTGTCGCCGTAGTGCAGGGTGGCGCCGCCGCCCTTGTTGGTGCCGTCCACCGGGGAGCCGACGAAGATGCCCTGGCTGGTGCACAGGAACTCCGTCTTGCCGCCGACGGTGTGCACGGCGACCTTGCGGTGGGGGGCGTCGTCGCAGTTGGGCAGTTGCGGCGGAATGACACTCGCCTTCGCCAGCTGGCAGCCGACGCCGAACGGGGCGTCGGCGAGGATGCCGCACATGATGTTGCCGGTCGGTGATTGGAAGTAGAAGTTGTCGCGCTGCTGGTAGTCGCGGGCGTCGACGGTGGCGTCGTCGCGCGAGGGCAATCCGGTGGGCGCCGCCGTCGGGACGGCGGTGGCTGGGCTGGGCACGATGACCGGTGGAGTACCCGGGGCGCCGGTGCCGCTCGGCTGGGCGACGGCAGACTGGGTGACGGTGGTCTGCGCGGTCGAACCCTGATCGCCGGCGCACGCGGCCAGTCCCCCCGCCGACGCCACCAGCGCTGCCACCACGATCGCTGATCTCATGATCTCTCCCCTCGATGTCCTCCCGACCCATCGAAGGAAGAATCGACGGCAGGAACGGATTCGTTTCCTCCGCTCAGGAACCGTGACCCACCCGAGGTGAGCCCGTGACCACAGCTCAGCGCGTCTGGTACGCCGCGTACGGCTCCAACATGCTTGCCGCGCGGTTCGCCTACTACCGCGACGGCGGCACCCCGCCGGGCACAGCGCACCCCTACCCCGGCTTCCGCGACCGCACCCCACCGGCGGCGACCCTGCCGCTGACCCTGCCGGGGAGTCTGTATTTCGCCTGGCAGAGCCCGGTCTGGACCGGCGGCGTCGCCTTCTACGCCGACCGCCCGGCCACCGGCTGGCCGATCGGCGTCGCGGCGCGCGGGTACCTGCTCACCGTCGGCCAGTTCGGCGATCTGCTCGCCCAGGAGATGTACCGGACACCGAGCGCCGACTTCGACCTCGCGTCGGTGCTCGCGGCGGGCTCGGTCCGGCTGGGGCGCGGCCGGTACGAGACCGTGGTGCACGCCGGGACCCTCGACGGCGCGCCGATCCTCACCTTCACCGCGCCGTGGCGGCCGGAAACGGTTGACCTGCAACGACCATCGGCTCGCTATGTGGCCATGATCGCCGCCGGACTGCGCGCCTCGCACGGCTGGGACACCGACCGCGTCGTCGGCTATCTGGCGGCGCTGCCCGGCATCGCCGCGCGGTGGCACGAGCCCGAGCTGCGCGCGGCGGTCACCGGCGGACCCGGCCTCGAGCTGCCGGAATGACCAAGGGCGTTTCGCCGGACGGTCTGCGGGTGGACAATCGAACCAGGGAGCATGACCGTCCGGGAGCGGGTGCATGGACTGGTTCACGGCGCCGGAGTACTGGCAGGGCAGGCTGATCTTCCAGCGTGGCCTGGCGGTCGTCTACGCGCTCGCGTTCCTCGGCGCCGCGCTGCAATTCCGGGCGCTGCTCGGCGAACGCGGGATGCTGCCGGTGCCGCGTTTCCTGGCGCGGACCCCGTTCCGGCGGGCGCCGAGTCTGTTCCAGCTGCACTATTCCGATCGCGCCTACGCCGCGGTGGCTTGGTCGGGGGTGGCGGTGGCGGTCGCGGTCGCCGTGGGGGCCGCCGATCTGGTGCCGCTGTGGGGGTCGATGGCGCTGTGGTTCGTACTGTGGGTGCTGTATCTGTCGATCGTCAATGTCGGGCAGGCCTGGTACGCCTTCGGCTGGGAAGCACTGCTGCTCGAGGCCGGTTTTCTGGCGATCTTCCTGGGCAACGACACCGTCGCGCCGCCGCTGCTCGTCCTGTTCGCCGCGCGCTGGCTGCTGTTCCGGGTGGAGTTCGGCGCCGGGCTGATCAAGATGCGCGGGGACCGGTGCTGGCGCGACCTGACCTGCCTGTACTACCACCACGAGACCCAGCCGATGCCCGGTCCGCTGAGCTGGTTCTTCCACCAGCTGCCGCGACCGCTGCACCGGGTGGAGGTCGCGGCCAATCACTTCGCGCAGCTGGTGGTGCCGTTCGGGCTGTTCGCGCCGCAACCGGTGGCGAGCGTGGCGGCGGGCATCGTCATCGTCACCCAGCTGTGGCTGGTGCTGTCCGGCAATTTCGCCTGGCTGAACTGGGTGACGCTGCTGCTGGCCACGACGGTGGTCGACGGGCGGGTCTATCCGATGCTGCCCGACGCGCCCGAGGCGCAGCCGCCACCTGCCTGGTTCACCGGCGCGGTGTTCGGCTATGTCGGGCTGGTCGCCGTGCTGAGCTATCAGCCGGTCGTCAATCTGCTGTCCTCGCGTCAGGCCATGAACGCCTCGTTCGACCCGTTGCACCTGGTCAACACCTACGGCGCCTTCGGCAGCATCACCCGGGTCCGGCACGAAATCGTGCTCGAGGGCACCGATGCCACCGAGCTCACCCCGGACACGCGGTGGCGCGAGTACGAGTTCAAGGGCAAACCGGGCGATCCGCGCCGCCTGCCCCGCCAGTGGGCGCCGTACCACCTGCGCCTGGACTGGCTGATGTGGTTCGCCGCGCTGTCGCCCGCCTACGCCAGGGCGTGGGCGCTGCCGCTGGCCCTGCGCCTGCTCCGCAACGACCCCGACACCCTGCGCCTGCTGCGGCACTGCCCCTTCCCGGACGCCCCACCGCACTACCTGCGCGCCCGGCTCTACGAGTACCACTTCAGCTCGCCCGAAGAACTGTTCCGGCAGCGGATCTGGTGGCGGCGCAGCCTGATCGGCGACTACCTGCCGCCGGTGACCTACGAGCGGATCACGCGGCGCTGAGAACGCGGAAAGCCCGGTGCGACAGAGTGTCGACCGGGCTTTTCGTGGAGCGGATGACGAGATTCGAACTCGCGACCCTCACCTTGGCAAGGTGATGCGCTACCAGCTGCGCTACATCCGCACGCCGTGCGAGGCCCGTTCCGGGATCGCCGGGGGCTTCGTCGTGCGAGAAGGAACTCTAGCGCGTCGGCCGCGAAAAACGAAATCCGTGCGCACGGCCGACGGGCGGGAGCGGTGAGGTCAGCGTGGGGCGCGGCGGATGCCGATCAGCAGCAGGACCGACGCGGCCCAGGCAAGCACCCAGGGCGCCGGTTCGAAGATCAGCGCGCAGCCGGCGGTCCAGACCGGCAACGACCAGGCTAGATAGGTCGGCGGCGCGATCGCGCACGTATGCTTCCACGGGTTTCGCCCGCCCGCACCCGATCCCTCGGGGTAGGCCGCCAGGCCACACCGGTGTCCTCGACCCGGGCCGAGGCACCGACGACAGGCACCGCCGCACGGCGGCGCACCCGCCGTTAAGCGCTCGCCAAGGTTCCGGAATCCCTTGCCGGGAAAGCTCTTTCCCAGTCCGGTGGTCGCCACCGGCACTAGGGAGGAACGGGATGAAGACTCTGGGACCGGTCGCGGCGGGCATCGCCGCGATTACCGTGACGATCATGGGCGCGGGCCCGGCGCACGCGGACTTCACCGACGCGGTGGAGTTCACCGACAGCGGCGAGAACGTCGAGGAGGGCGAGTTCGGCGAGTACGCGATCGACCGGAACAACCCGGGCTCGTGCCTGGTGGTGCAGAACCACACCGGCGGGCGGGTGACGGTACGGCTGAATTACCCGACCAGCCAGGGCAAATGGATCTTCGCCCACGACGACGTGGGCGTGCTGACCCGCAACAACCGGGTGGTGACCTCGCCGTCCGGACGCTGGAGCGTGCGGACCAACCCGCCGATCGTGTTCCACTGGGTCTACGACGGCGACCTGAACGACCGCAAGGGCTGCAACGGATCCTGGGTGCTGACCATGAACTGATCCGGGACTGGGCACGGCCGCGCGAAGGCACGGCGATGATCGGCGACCCACCCGCGCGGCAGGCTGCCCGCGCCGACTCGCTGCCGGATACCGCGCTGAGGGCGCGGCGGCGGGAGCGAGTCGGTCGGGATCAGGCTTCCGGCTGCTCCCGCTGGGCGGCCTTGCGGGCGAGGCGCTCCGCGGCCTCGGCGTCGTCGAGTGCGGTGGCCTCCTCCAGGGTCGGGGCGCTGCCGCCGAGGCGACGCGGGACCCAGTAGGCGCCGGGCTCGTGCTCGTAGGATTCCTGCAATTCGGCCAGCAGCCCCTGCATCGTGCTCCGGAGCTGGGCGGTCAGCTCGGCGGCCGGTTCGTACGGCTTGATCGGGGCGCCGACCGCGATCGAGATGGGGGTGTTGGTGCGGCCGAGGCGCTTGGGGAAGCCCTTGGTCCAGACGCGCTGGGCGCCCCAGATGACGATCGGGATGATCGGGACGTCGGCCTCGAGTGCCATCCGGGCCGCGCCGGACTTGAATTCCTTGATCTCGAAGCTGCGGCTGATGGTGGCCTCGGGGTAGACGCCGACCAGCTCGCCTGCTCGCAGGTACTTCACCGCCGACTTGTAGGAGTCGGCGCCCGCGGTGCGGTCCACGGGGATGTGTTTGAGGGCGCGCATGATCGGGCCGGAGATGCTGTTGTCGAACACCTCCTGTTTGGCCATGAACCTGATGTAGCGACCAGGTGTGCGCGCGGGCAGTCCCGCGTAGGTGAAGTCCATGTAGCCGGTGTGGTTGATCGCCACCACGGCACCACCGGACGCGGGGATGTTCTCCGCGCCTTTCACGGTGAACTTCAGACCTTCGAGGAAGAAGACGGTTCGGGCCAGGCCGATGATCGACCGGTAGACGGGTTCCACAATTCAGCTAGCGTAGTCGCAGATCGTGCCACGGCCCAGGAATGAGGAACGTCGTAGTGGAACGCGCGCAGCCGACCCCGCCTGCTCTGCCCCGTCCCCGCCCGCACCGCGCCGTCGCGCTGGCCGCGGGACTCACCGTCACCGCGGCGCTGATCGCCGGGTGCGATTCGGTCTCCGGCATCCCCGGTGACGATCCGGCACCGGCGGGCACCACGACCGCGACGGCACCTCCGACCACGTCCACCGCCACCCAGGCGATCGCCCCCGGCGAACCGGCGCCGACGAAGGCCACCACCCCGCTGCCCGCCGACGCGCCGCAGGTCGGCGCGGTGCCCGGCGACGCCGACGCGGTGACCGCGGTCCGCCGCTGGGCCGCCGACCTGCAGACGAGCACGGTCGCCGAACTGCAGGCCAAGTGCTGGACCATCCCGCCGCGCACGGTCGCCGACATGTACGCCGACCCGCAGTCGATCCTCGCCGCGCTCGGCCAGCCCGGCACCGCGACCGCCGACACCGTCACCTGGCGAAACCGCACCACCACCGTCACCGTGGAGCGCGATGCCGTCGCCACCGGTTACGCCTGTGGCCGGGTGTTCGCGGCAGGCGTCGAGCCCGGTTACGACGAAGCCGATGCCCGCCACACCGTCCGCCGCTACCTCGCGCGCGCCACCGGCAAACCGCTCGATCCGGCCGACATCGAAGACACCCATCCGCTGACCTGCAAAGCGAGCCTCACCACCTGGGATCCCCAGGGCACCGGCAACCCCACAGCACCCCCGCTGGCCGGCGACTCGGGCAAAGTAGGCAATGTCACCTCCTATACCGGTGACGAGCTACGATCCGAGCAGGTTCGCGGCGACTACCTGGCAGTTCATGTCCCGGTGACCACCTCGCCGGGGGGCACGCGGGTGCGGACTTTCACCGTGGTACCGACCGCCGAGGGCTACTGCATCGGTGACGTCACGGTTTAGCCACTACCCTGGTTGGCTGGTCCGCCGGAGCAGCCAGGGTCCGGAGGCGGCAGCTTGCGTGACCACGCAGGGCCCCCGATCCGGCGAATCAGATACTGGTAGGAGGAAACAGCTCGTGCAGATCACCAGCGTCGGACACGCAGGCTTCCACATCCGAACCACGGCCGGGACGATCCTGTGCGACCCCTGGGTCAATCCCGCGTATTTCGCCTCGTGGTTCCCGTTCCCGGACAACTCCCAGCTCGATTGGGAGTCGCTCGGCGATGTCGACTACCTGTATGTCTCGCACCTGCATCGCGACCACTTCGACGCCGCGCATCTGCGCAAGTACGTCAACAAGGACGCCACGATCCTGCTGCCGGACTACCCGGTGCCGGATCTGCGCCGCGAGCTCGAGGCGCTGGGCTTCACCAAGTTCTTCGAGACCGAGGACTCGGTCAAGCACACCGTCACCGGCCCCAAGGGCTCGCTCGACATCATGATCGTGGCGCTGCGCGCGCCCGCCGACGGCCCGATCGGCGACTCCGGCATTCTCATCTCCGACGGTGAGACCACCTGCTTCAACATGAACGACGCGCGCCCGGTGGACATGGACGTCATCCACGAGGCGTTCGGCGACATCGACATCCACCTGCTCCAGTACTCCGGCGCCATCTGGTACCCGGCCGTCTACGACATCCCGGCCCGCACCAAGGCCAACTTCGGCAAGCAGAAGCGGCAGCGCGGCATGGACCGCGCCCGCTCCTACATCGAGCAGGTCGGCGCGACCTGGGTGGTGCCCTCGGCGGGCCCGCCGGTGTTCCTCGACGACGAACTGCGCTATCTCAACGACGACCGCGGCGAGGAAGGCAACATCTTCCCCGACCAGATCGTGTTCCTCGAGCAGATGGAGATCCACGGCAACGCCGGTGGCATCCTGATGATCCCGGGCTCGGTCGCCGACGTGCGCGGCAAGGAGCTCGACCTCGCGCACCCCTTCGATCCGGACCGGATCTACGGCGACAAGGCCGCCTACATCGCGGAGATGGCCGAGCGGTTCGCACCCGTGCTGGCCGCCGAGAAGGCATCCTGGGAGACCGGCGAGGGCTCGCTGCTCGAGCCGCTGCGCGAGCTGTTCGAGCCGATCATGAAGCAGTCGGCGCTGATCAGCGACGGCATCGGGTACCCGGTCGGCCTGGTCATCGGCGACGAGACCGTGGTGCTGGACTTCCCGCACCGCACCGTCCGCGCGCCGATCGAGGGCGAGGGCCGCTACCGCTACGGCTTCCGGATCGCTCCCGAGCTGGTCCGCACCGTGCTGCGCGACAACGAGCCGGACTGGGTCAACACGATCTTCCTGTCCACCCGCTTCCAGGCGTGGCGCATCGGCGGCTACAACGAGTTCCTCTACACCTTCTTCAAGTGCCTCACCGACGAGCGCATCGCCTACGCCGACGGCTGGTTCGCCGAGGCCCACGACGACTCCGCCGTCACCGAACTCGACGGCTGGGAAGTCCAGCGCCGCTGCCCCCACCTCAAGGCCGACCTCTCCAAATTCGGTGTGGTGGAAGGCAACAACCTGACCTGCAACCTGCACGGCTGGCAGTGGGACCTGGAATCGGGCCGCTGCAAGACCTCCAAGGGCCACGAGCTGCGCTCGCGCAAGCTCTGACTCCGGATTCCGAACGGGCGGGACGGCTTTCGTCCCGCCCGTTTCGTCTGTCCACCCGCCTGTCCACTGTTTGCATAACTTGCAAACTGCCAATCTTCGGACAATTCCGGGTCGATTCGGCCGACGGAACTCCCGCCACTGACCTAGCGTCACCATCGACGGTCAACCGCTCCGATTCGGAAGGAAATCCCTTGGCGGACATGGATATCGCACTCAAGGAAATGATGCTGCTCGACGGGGCGCTCGGCGCCTGCATCGTCGACTACACCAGCGGCATGACCCTCGGCGCGCTCGGCGGATCCAAGACCCTGGATCTACAGGTCGCCGCCGCGGGCAACACCGAGGTGCTGCGCGCCAAGGTCCGCACCATGGAGCAGCTCGGCATCGACGACGGAATCGAGGACGTGCTCATCACCCTCAGCGGGCAGTACCACCTGATCCGGCCCTCCAAGGCGCGCCGGGCCAAGGGCCTGTTCCTCTACCTCGCCATGGACCGCGCCCGCGGCAATCTCGCGCTCGCTCGCCGTCGCCTCGCCGACATCGACGCCGAGCTCGAGATCTAGCCGTTCGTGCCGGGGACACAGCGGCCGCTGTATCAGATGAAGGCCGACTTATTCAAAACCCTCGGGCATCCCGTGCGGATTCGCGTGCTCGAACTGTTGAGCGCGCGGCCACATGTGGTCGCGGAGATCCTGCCCGAGGTCGGCGTCGAGGCGGCGACCCTGTCCCAGCAGCTGTCGGTGCTGCGGCGGGCCGGATTGGTGACCTCGCGCCGGGACGGGCAGTCGGTCACCTACGCACTCACCTCACCGGAGGTCGCCGAGCTGCTCGCGGTCGCGCGCGGCATTCTGACCGGCGTGGTCGCGGTGCAGGTCGAAGCGCTCGGGCCCGCGGTCCACTGATCGCGGTTCCCTGACCGGGTCGGATCGCGCCCGGTCAGGGCTCGTCCCGGCCCGCCACGTGGACGGCGTACTCCAGGATGCGCAAGGTGTGCACGGCGTCACGGGGGTCGACCGGGACCGGGGCATCGTCGAGGAGGGCGGCGGCCATGCCGGCGTAGAAGGCGGGGTAGTCACCGGGCACGGTGGGAACGGCCCGCAGGTCGTCGCCCGCGCCGAAGGTACCCCAGCGGTCCGGCGGCACTGTGCCCCAACCCGGTTCGCCGTCACCGGGTCGGCGGCCCGCGCGCAGGTCGTCCTCCTGCGGATCCAGACCGTGGACGGTGTAGCCGCTGGTGGAGCCGAGCACGCGCAGCCGGGGGCCCAATTGTGGTGCGACGGCGCTCATCCACAGCTGGGAGCGGGTGCCGCAGGCGTGGGTGAGGGCGATGAAGGCGTCGTCGTCGGCCTGGACGCCGGGGCGGCGGCGGTCGAGTTCGGCATAGACCTCGGTGACCGGGCCGAACAGGGTCAGGGCCTGATCGACCAGGTGACTGCCGAGATCGAACAGGATGCCCGCGCCGTCGGCCGCGGTGCCCAGCTCACGCCAGCCGCCCTTGGTGACCGGACGCCAGCGTTCGAACCGGGACTCGAATCGCCGCACCTCGCCGAACTCCCCCGCGTCCAGCAGCGCGCGCACCGTCAGGAAGTCGTTGTCCCAGCGGCGATTCTGGAACACGCTCAGCGCGAGTCCGGCGTCCTCGGCAGCGGTCACCACCGCGTCGGCGTCGCTGGAGGTCACCGCGAACGGCTTGTCGACCACCACGGGCAGACCCGCGGCCAGGGCCCGCAACGCCAAGGGCGCGTGACTGCTGTTGGGCGTGGCGATCACCGCCAGGTCGATTCCCGCCGGATCGGTGAACAGCTCGTCGGCGTTCGGTACCACTCGCACACCGGGATGCTCGGCCCGCGCCTTCGCCGCCCGCTCCTCGGACGAGGTCACCACCGCCGCCACCCGCAACCGTGGATCGGCGGCGATCAGCGGCGCGTGGAACACCGACCCGGCCAGGCCGTACCCGACTACCGCTACCCCGAGCTGGTCCATCGCTGTCCCTTTCGTGGTGGGTCCCCGGGATCGAGTATGCCCCGGGGCCGACGGGGGACGGGGATCTCAGCGGTTCGCCAGTTTCTCCGCGGCCGAGCGCAGGATCTCACCGGCGATCGCGCAGTAGTCCTCGCGCATGCCCTCGGCGCCGTGCACCGACACCTCGACCGTCTCCGTCTCGGACTGGGGTACGAGGTAGGCCCTGGTGCACATGGCCATCGTGCTGGTGGGCTGGTCGACGTAGAGCCGGAACCCGTCGACGGAGATCGTCACCAGCTCGGTGCCGGAGGTGTACCTGCTCTTGCTGACGAGCTTCACGCTGAGCTGCACGCTGCCGTTCCACTGACAGGTGTGCGCGTCCGCGATCGTCGGCGCAGGCGGCAGTCTGCCGATCTTGGCGGCGACGAGGTCACGATCGAGCAGGGTGCATGGCTCGACCAGCGCCAAGGACGACTCCTGATGCTCCACACGCGGCGCGGACGACAGCGACCGGGCGATATTCGCCGCGATGTAGTCGATGCCGTCGCACCCCTTGACCCCGCTCGGCGGTGAGAGGGTGATGACGATGCCCGCCGGACCCTCCGCACCCGGACTCGCGATGGCCCTGGTGCAGGCGGCCGCACTGCCGTCGATGATCGGCACACCGTCGACGACGTTCTGGTTCGGCGTCAGGTACATGTCCTCGGTGCCCAGCTCCAGACTCAGCGAGGTCCGGTTGGAGGTCGCGAAGCACCCCCAGGACGGCGACTGGTCCAGCTTCCAGGTGTCGGCGGCGAGCGGGGCGGGCGCGACCGGGACCGCGTCGCCGATGGCCTCGCCGAGCCAGGCGCACGCATCGGTCTGCCGCAGCTGGGCGAGGGTCAACCCGGTCACCGGCGGCGGTTCGCTCGCCGGTCTGGTGGCCCAATAGGTGAGACCGCCGACGACGAGCAGCAGCGCCGCCAGCCCGCCGGCCAGCGCGCGCCGGATCTCCGGGGTGGCCGCGCGCCAGCGGTGCAGGCCGGATCGCGCCACCCGCCTGCCGGTGTCGAGCGCGCG
>NZ_JBCGFB010000078.1:0-29265 GCF_038752175.1 Nocardia sp. No.11
CCGCGGCGATGTCGACCGACGACGCGTTCGAGGCGCGCCTCGAGCTGGTGCGCGCGCAGGCCGAATTCGCCGCGGGCAAGCCGGGGTCCGCGCATCGGCGCCTGATGGCGGTGGCGGCGCGGGAGACCGATCCGCGCGCGGCGGCGCGCATCGTCACCAGGGCGGTGCATACCGCCTGGTATCTCGGTCCCGCCGAGCTGGACGAGGTCGCCGCGTTGCTGGCCACGCTGTGCCTGGACGCCGACGATCCGGTCACCCCGATCGTGCGCTACCTGACCGGCGCGGTGGCCGGGCGGCGCACGGTCGACCTGCGGGTGGCGGCGGAGGCGGCCCGCGCCAACGGCGCCGACAGTCCCGCCGACCTCGTCCAGCTGTGCGGCAGCGGGCTCGTCGTCGGCCAGGACGACCAGGTCGGCGAGCTGGCCGAGGTCCTCATCGGCGAAGCCAGGGAGCAGGGCCGGATCGCGCTGCTGGCGCCCCTGCTGTTCTTCCGCGCCGAGGCCGAGCTGTTCGGTGGCCGCCCCGGCGAGAGCCGGATCGCCGCCGGGGAAGGGCTGCGGATCGCCGAGGACATCGGCCAGCCGCAGTGGATCAGCCAGCTCACCGCCTTCCTGGCCTACGGGGCCGCGCTGCGCGGGGACGAGGAGTCCTGCCGCGCCTACGCCGATCGCGCGGTCGCCGAGGAGTTCGGCGGGACACAGTCCGTGGGCGCGCCCTGGGCGCACGCGGCGCTGGCGCTGCTCGCCCTCGGCCAGGGCAGACTGGATCAGGCGCAGGCCGAACTGGACCATATGACCGTCGAACCGGCCCGGCATCACGTCAGCGGATTGCGCACCCTGGTCGATCAGGTGGAGGTGGCGGCCCGGCTCGGCGACACCGACCGGGCCGTCGCGGCGCAGGAACAGCTCGGCGCGTGGTCGCGGCGAACCGGTCAGGCATGGATCGCGGCCGGGGCCGCCAGGGGCGCGGCGATGCTCGCCGAGGGCGCCGACGCCGAAGAGCACTTCCTGGCCGCGCTCACGGCCCAGCGGCCGTTCGACGAGGCCCGTACCCGGCTGCTCTACGGCGAATGGCTGCGCCGCGACAAGCGCAAGGTCGACGCGCGCACCCAGCTCGAACAGGCGCTGGAGCTGTTCGACCGGCTCGAGGCCGGACCGTGGCGGGAACGCACCCGCGCCGAACTGGCCGCGCTCGGCGTCGGCGCCGCCGCGCGCCCCGCGGCGGGCCCGCTCAGCGTGCTCACCCCGCAGGAGTCACAGATCGTGCGGCTGGCCGCGCAGGGCCTGTCGAACCGGGAGATCGCGGCGCGCCTGTTGCTGAGTCACCGCACGGTCGGGCATCACCTGTACAAGGCGTATCCGAAATTGGGGGTGCTCTCACGCGGAGAGCTGCGCGAACTCGACCTAGCGGAGTGAGTGCGCCCTGGCGGCACCGACCGACCAGCGCAGCGCGGCGACGGCGGCCGCGGCGAGCACGGCGGACTGGGCCGAACCGAGGATCAGCAGCAGCAGGGCACCGACGACGAGCCCGGCGACCAGCGCCTCGAGCTTGTAGACCGGCCACGCACTGCCCGCGATGTCGACCGTCGCGGATGCTGCCGATGGGGTGACCACTGCCATGCACACAGGATAGGCGGACATCGAAGTTCGGGCCACCGAACTTTCCTGGCCGGACCTGTCGGGAACATCACACCGCGCACGGTCGTTGTCCAGGTCATGCCACTGACTGGAGAGTACGCACCGAGCACTTCGGACTGGGCCCGTACCCAGGCCGAGACCTACGAGAACTCCGGCGGAGCCGAGGGCACCTCACTGCAGGGCAAGCCCGTCATCCTGCTGACCACCAAGGGCGCCAAGACCGGCAAACTCCGCAAGACCCCGCTGATGCGCGTCGAGCACGACGGCGAGTACGCCGTCGTCGCCTCGCTGGGCGGCGCGCCCAAGCACCCGGTCTGGTACTTCAACATCAAGGCCGAGCCGCACGTCGAACTGCGCGACGGCACCGTCACCAAGGACTACACCGCTCGCGAGGTCTTCGGTGACGAGAAGGCGCTGTGGTGGGACCGCGCCGTGGCGGTGTGGCCGGACTACGCCGAGTACCAGAAGAAGACCGATCGCCAGATCCCCGTCTTCGTCCTCACCCCGCGCTGACGCCGCGTCGCCGGGCCCGTCATCGCGGCTGGTCCGGCGACGGGAGGCGCGCTCTCGCAGCGCTCGAGCCCCTCGGTAGCATTTACCGGGTGTCCCCCATCGCTGACGTCGCCGAAGTGTCCGTAACCCGTCCGCCGCTGACCGCGGACGAGATCGACGCCGCCGCCAAGCGAATTTCCGACATCATCGAGCCGACACCGCTGCAGTACTCCGCGCGGCTGTCGGCGAGCACCGGTGCGCAGGTCTACCTCAAGCGCGAAGACCTCACCGCGGTGCGCTCGTACAAGCTGCGCGGCGCCTACAACCTGATGGTCCAGCTCACCGCCGCCGAGCGCGCGGCCGGTGTGGTCGCGGCCAGCGCGGGCAATCACGCTCAGGGCGTGGCCTTCGCCTGTCAGGCCATGGGCGTGCGCGGGCGCATCTACGTGCCGACCACCACCCCGAAGCAGAAGCGCGATCGCATCCGCGTGCACGGCGGCGAGTTCGTCGAGCTGATCGCCGTCGGCGAGACCTACGACGCGGCCGCCGCGGCCGCCGCCGACGACGTGGCCCGCACCGGCGCGACCATGGTGCCGCCGTTCGACGACCCGCGCACCGCCGCCGGTCAGGGCACCATCGCCGCGGAATTCCTCGAGCAGTTGGGCACCGCGCCCGACCTGGTCATCGTCCCGGTCGGTGGTGGCGGCTGCCTCGCCGGCATCGGCACCTATCTGCGCGAACGCGCGCCGCAGGCCGGTCTGCTCGGCGTCGAGCCCGCGGGCGCGGCCTCGATGACCGCCGCACTGGTGGCGGGCGGTCCGGTCACGCTGCCCGAGATCGACCCGTTCGTCGACGGCGCGGCCGTGCGCCGCATCGGCAACCTGCCGTATCAGGCGGCGTCCTCGTTCGGTGGCCGGGTGGTCTCGCATGCCTCGCTGCCGCTGCTCACCACCACCGAATCCCCCACCGGCACCGCCTCTTTCCGGATGATGCAGGTCGACGAGGGCGCGATCTGCACCGCGATGCTCGACCTGTACCAGAGCGAGGGCATCATCGCCGAGCCCGCGGGCGCGCTGGCCACGGCGGCGCTGGCCGAGATCGAGATCGAGCCGGGATCGACGGTGGTCGTGCTGGTGTCCGGCGGCAACAACGATGTCTCCCGCTACGGCGAGATCATCGAGCGCTCGCTGGTGCACCGGGGTCTCAAGCACTACTTCCTCGTCGACTTCCCGCAGGAACCCGGCGCGCTGCGCCGCTTCCTCGACGACGTCCTCGGCCCCGACGACGACATCACCATGTTCGAGTACGTCAAGCGCAACAACCGGGAGACCGGGGCCGCGCTGGTCGGTATCGAGCTCGGCGCCACCGACGATCTGGCGTCGCTGCTGCACCGCATCGAGGAGTCCCCGATCCAGGCCGAGCGCCTGGAACCGGGTTCTCCGGCGTACCGCTACCTCACCTAGTCCGGACGCGACAGCCCCGGACTACGCCGCGGCGCGGTCCGGGCGCTGCGCGGCCGACCGGGACGAGCGTGCGCCCGCCACGGCCAGCGGCAGCAGCCAGCTCATCGCGAGCTGGTCGTAGGGCAGCAGACCCTGGTCGAGGCGGTTGTGCACGAAGGCCACCGACAGGCCCGACTGCGGGTCGACCCAGCCGAAGGACCCGCCGAGCCCGATGTGGCCGAAGGCGTTGCGCGCGCCGGGTACCGGCATCGAGTGATAGCCGAGGTGCCACATCATCGGGAAGTAGAACAGGGCGTGGTCGAGGCGGTAGGTCTGTACCCGCCGGATCGTCCGGTGGGTCCCGGGCGCCAGGAACGGCCTGCCGTCGACGGTGAGTCCGTCGGCCAGCGCGGAGTACATCCTGGCCAGGCCCGGCGCGGTGCACACACCGTTGCCCGCGGGCATCTCGGAATCGAGGATGGCCGGCTCGTCACCGTCGAGGATGCCGTCGAGCCCGGGCACGAACAGGCAGCGGGCCGCCGCGCCGAGCGGGCCGGGAAACCGCTGACCGATCCGGTCGAGGAAAGCGGCGGCGATCGGGTGGCCCGCCACGCTCAGGTGCGCGCCCGCCAGCCGGGCGTATTCCGTGGACGATCCGACGGCTGGGCGGCCGAGGTGGATGCCGTCGATGCCGAGCGGGTCGGTGACCTCGCTGCGGATGAGCGTGCTCATGCTCTGCCCGGTGACGGCCCTGGCCAGCCCGGCCAGCAGCCAGCCGTAGGTCAGCGCGTGGTAAGTCGGGATGCCGAGCAGCCGGTCGGGGGTGGCCAGCGCGAGCCGGTCCTCCATGAGCTCGTGGTCGAGGGATTCGGCGGCGGTGGTCGCGATCGCGGGCAGCGACGACAGGCCCGCCCGATGGGTGAGCAGGTCGGCGACGGTGATCGCGCCCTTGCCACGCGCGGCGAAGCGCGGCCAGTACTCGGCGACCGGCGCCTGGTAGTCGATCAGGCCGCGATCGGCGAGCCGGTGGATGACGGTGGCGGTGACGCCCTTGGTCGCGGAGAACACGATGGGCGCGGTGTCGGCGGTCCACGGCCGGTCCCCCGCGCTGCCGGTCCACAGATGGGCCAGGGGTTCGCCGTGCCGATAGATCGCGATGGCGCCGCCCGCGCCGCGGCGATGGCCGATCAAGGTGGCGAAAGCGCGCACCAGCGGACCGAATCCGGCCGCGGCGTGACCGCCCACACCGGCCGGGAGGGCAGCGCTGTCCTGCCCATAAGCGTCGTTGCTCATCGTTCAACCGTACGGACGTCTGTTCGCTTGGGCAACGGTCTACCGGCGACCGTAGCCGAGCCGTGCTCTGCGCGGATCAGTCGGTGACCACGGTCCCCGCGCCGTCGCCCTCTTCCAGCACGGCGAAACTGTGCCCCGAGATGAGCGTTCCCGCACCGGATTCGGTCGCGGGCGCCCAGGCGAGCAGCACCCGGCCGTGCACCGGGATCACCGCCACGTCCTCGGACAGGTTGCAGACCACCGAGATCCGGCCGCGCCGCAGCACGAACCAGCGATTCGCCTCGTCGTAGTCGGCCCAGACCCGTTCCAGCCAGGGGTCGGTGAACTCGGACCTGCTCCTGCGCAGAGCGAGCAGCGCGCGATAGCAGGCGAGCAGCCGGGCATGCGGTTCCCTGGTCGGTTCGGTCCAGTCCAGCTTGGAGCGGAGGAAGGTGTCCGGGTCCTGCGGGTCGGGCACCTCGTCGGTGGACCAGCCGTGCTCGGCGAATTCGGCCCGGCGGCCGGCCGCGGTGGCCGCGCCGACGACCGGGTCGGTGTGCGAGGTGAAGAACTGGAACGGGGTGCGCGCACCCCATTCCTCGCCCATGAACAGCATCGGCGTGCTCGCCGAGAGCAGCACCAGCGCCGCCTTCACCGCCAGCTGTCCCGGGGTGAGATAGGCGCTCGGGCGGTCGCCGACGGCCCGGTTGCCGATCTGGTCGTGGGTGCAGGTGTAGCCGAGCAGGGCGCTGCCGGGGATCAGCGCGCGCGGGATCGGCGTGCCGTGGGTGCGGCCGCGGAAGCTGGAATACGTGCCGGCGTGGAAGAACCCGTGGGTGAGGGTCTGGGCCAGGCAGGCCAGCGAGCCGAAATCGGCGTAGTAGCCCTGCCGTTCACCGGACACGGCCGTGTGCACGGCGTGGTGCAGGTCGTCGTTCCACTGGCCGGTCAGGCCGTAGCCGCCCGCCGCGCGCGGCGTGATCAGGCGAGGGTCGTTGAGGTCGCTTTCGGCGATCAGGCTCAGCGGGCGGCCCAGATGCGCCGACAGCGCGGTGGTTTCGACGACGAGTTCCTCGAGCAGGTGGGTCGCGGTGCGGTCGACCAGCGCGTGCACGGCATCGATGCGCAGCGCGTCGATGTGGAAGTCGCGCAGCCAGCGCAGGGCGTTGTCGATGATGTGGCGGCGGACCGCGTCGGAGCCGGGACCGTCCAGGTTCAGGCTCTCGCCCCAGGTATTGCGCCCCGAGGTGAGGTAGGGGCCGAAGCGGGGCAGGTAGTTGCCGGAGGGGCCGAGATGGTTGTAGACCACGTCCAGGCAGACCGCCAGGCCGCGCGCGTGGCAGGCGTCGACGAAGCGTTGCAGGCCGTCGGGACCGCCGTAGCTCTCCTGCACCGCGTACCAGAGCACGCCGTCGTAGCCCCAGTTGTGGGTGCCGTCGAAGGCGTTGACCGGCATCAGCTCGACCGTGGTGACGCCCAGCGCGACCAGGTGGTCGAGCCGGTCGATCGCCGCGTCGAAGGTGCCGTCCGGGGTGAAGGTGCCGATGTGCAGTTCGTAGAACACCGAACCGGCCAGCTGTCTGCCGGTCCAGTTCCGGTCGGTCCAGGCCGCCGGGTCCAGGTCGTGCACGGCGGAGGGCTCGTGCACTCCGTCGGGTTGGCGCGGGGAGCGCGGGTCGGGCAGCACGGTCGGATCGTCGTCGATCAGGAACCCGTAGCGGGCGCCCTGACCTGCGTCGACGGTGACCGACCAGCGTCCGCCGCCATTGCGCCGCATCGCATGGGTCACCCCGTCCAGTTGCAGCCGCACCGCCCCCGCCTCCGGCGCCCAGACCCGAAACTGCCTCATGGCCCCAGCATCGCACGCGCGCGGTCATCGGGCAGGGCGACCGGTGCCACGCGCGGTGGGGCTCCCGGCTTCCGGCCGACATCAGTCGTGGGCCACCACCCCGACCGGCCCTGTGCCGAAGCACAATTCGATGTTCGGCGTCAGCGCGCGGACCCGCAGCGCCGTGCCGCCGCCGAGCATGCGGAGGTAGACCGGGTGCAGTCCGGCCCTGACCTCGGCGACGGTTTCGGCGGCGCCCTCGAACGAGACGGCGATCGCGCCGTCGCGGTCGGCCAGGTAGTTGAGCTGGGCGGTCCATTCGCGGATCTGCATCGGTCCGTCCAGCGGCAGCCGGAGCGCCTCGCCCGGCGTCATCCGGTAGCCGCAGCCGGGTTCCGGGGCGGGCACGATCGAGCGGTTCCACCACACCTGGGCGTCGACGAGGTCGCCGTCGTCGGTGAACATCCGCAGGTGCGGTGTCGAGCGGGCGAAGGTGTCCGGTCCGGCGAGCGCGGCGAATACCTGGTCGGTCATGTTCTGCGGGAAGGCCAAGGGGTTGAGCACGTTCCAGGGAACCTCTTGCGGCAAGAGCGGCGCGTCCGCGTTCGGGAGTGCGGCGCGCACCCCGGTGACGTAGGTGCGGGCCGGGCTCGGCTCCCAGGAGCGGGTGAAGGTGACGGTTGAAAACACGCTGCTCACGAGGAAGATCACGGTCGCCGCCACGGGCACGACCGCGCGGAAGCCAACGCGATCACCGTCGTCTCGCTCCGCGACGAGCTGCCGCACCGCGAGCCCGCCACGGAGACGTTCTCCCGCCTCGTGAGCCGTCATGTCATCGGCCACCGAGGAACCGGCGTGGACGCCACGCGGCACGCGGTGCGCGGCGGTCATGATCAGGGCGAGTCCCAGGCAGGCGATCGCGGCGACATCCGCGAAGTACCGGATGGACTGCAGCAACAGCGCCGCGGTGCCCGGTCCGTCACGCAGCACCACCACCGGCGCGACGGTCAGCACGACGTAGGCGGCCGCGCACACCCAGACCGCGCCGACCCGGACTCGCGTGCGGATCGTCCACGCCGCGAACGCGATCAGCAGCAGCCAGCACAGCGCGACGGCCACGCCGGGCGGATCGGCCCACGGGGTCGCGGGCTGCCAGCGTTCCCACCGCCACGGTCCCCCGAACAGAGCGGGTACCAGGCCGTCCGAGAGCGCTTGGCGCAGCAGCGCGGTGGGCTGCTCGGGCCGGGACAGCCCGCGCGGACGCTGGATGACCAGCAGGAAGAACGCCGACCACGCCAGCAGCACACCGCCCGCCGCCGTCCAGAGAGCGGCGCCGCGCCGGGCGACCGCGCGCACCGATTCCCCGCGGACGTACGCCGACAGCGTCACCACCGCGAACGCGACCGGCAGCACCACCACCGCCTTCTCGAAGCACAGCAACGCGACCGCGTACCCGGCCGCGCCCGACACCGCGTACCGACGGCGGCCGGTGCGCACGAGCCGCAGGGCGTCCGCGCTGACCCAGGCGAGCGCGATCTGCAGCGGCAGCGCGTTCACCGCGGCCGACCACCAGGCGAAGGCGGGCACCGTCAGCGGCACGAACAGGTAGCAGGTCAACGGCACCAGCAGGCGTGGCCCGGTCCCGAGCAGCACGACGACCAGCCGCAGCACGGCCAGGGAGGCCAGCAGCTGCAACAGCACCAGGACGGCCGCCGCCACTGCCCACTCGAACGGCGCCACCGCGGTCACCACCCAGGTCAGCGCGAACGCCATCGGCATCACGTGTCCGTCGTGGCTGGTGAACAGCAACTCCGCCGACCACAGCGGATGCCGCCCCACCTCGCCGAGCAGGATGAAGTCGTCCCAGTAGAAGAACCCCGACGCCGCGACCCAGCCGCGCAGGACCAGCTGCGCCACGATCAGCGCGGCGGCGGCGAGCAGCACGGCCCGCGGCGACACCCGCAGGCGCGGCCGCGCGGGCCGCGCGGGTTGTGGTGGCGAATCGAGCCGAGTCGCTGACGTCACGTCTCCCGACGCTAGCTCGTCGCCCGCCGGGTTTCGATGAGCACCCGCCGGGGCCGTTCTGGACTGACATGTCCACAACGCGCGACGGTCGCCGTCATGGCCCGTCCCAAGGAACTCGACGAGGACCGCGCGCTCCAGCGCTCCATGACGACCGAGAACGCGACCATCTTCGAGATCCTCGACCGCGGCGCACCGGCCCGCGATCGTCTCCGTGCGGTCCTGGACCAGGCCGCCGACGCTCCGGACGCCGAACCGGCGGGCCGCCTGGTGCTCGATTCGACCGTCGAACTCGCCCCGCACGACACCGCGGTCAGGGCGACGCTGCGCGCCGACCAGGACCGCAGCCTCGCCGCGCTCACCGCCACCATCACCGACGGGCAGCGTGCCGGGGAGATCACCACCGACCCCCGCCCGCGACCTCGCCCGGTTCCTGACCGCGACGATCAGCGGCATGCGCGTCGCCGCAGAGAGAGCTCTCCGTGCCGCCCGCCCTCTGCATCCTGGGGTTGTCGATCTTCGCCCAGGGCAGCTCCGAGCTGATGCTCGCCGGACTGCTCACCGACCTCACCGCCGATCTCGGTGTCTCCATTCCCCCTGCGGGCCTGGTCATCTCGGGCTTCGCGCTCGGCATGCCGGTCGAGGCACCGGTGCTCGCCGTGGTCACGCTGTGCCTGCCCCGGTGCGACACCCTGCTGGTCTTCCTCGCCGTCCTGGTGGCCGCGCATATCGTCGGCGCGCTGACCGGCGAGTACCGGATGCTGTTCGGGACGCGCGTGGTGAGCGCGTTCGTCGACGCCGGTTTCTGGGCGATCGCGGCGGCGAGCCCGGTCCCCGCCGACCTGCACGGCCGGGCGATGAGCATCGTTTCCTGACCGGCCGGGGGCGCGCGATGCTCGCGGGAGCACCGCGCCCGGCTCAGCCCAGGCAGCCGGGACCGAGCAGTGCCTTCAGATCGCCCATCAGCGCCGAGGACGGGCTGACCCGCCAGCTGTCGTCGAGCTTGAGCAGGGTGGTCTTCTCCCGCGCGCCGACATGGCGGACATGCACGTCGGAGGTGCCGGGGTGGCGCGAGAGCACCTTCTTGAGCTCACCGATCTTGTCCGGCGTGCACATGCGGGTCGTCATCACGACCGATACCGGCTTCGCCACGCCGATCGCCGAGAGATCGGGCACCACAAGGTCGTTGGCGATCAGCGAGATGCGGTCGTCGCGGACCGACACGCGCGCCTTGACCAGCACCACGGCGTCCTCGACCACGTCCATGCCGTAGACCGAGTACGACTGCGGGAAGAACAGCACCTCCACGCCACCGGTGAGATCCTCGAGCTGCGCCGAGGCCCAGGCCAGGCCGTTCTTGTTGATCCGACGGTTGACCGAGGCGAGGATGCCGCCGATGGTCACCTGCGCGCCGTCCTTGACGTCGCCTTCCAGGATCGCCGGGATGGGCGTGTCGACCTGGGCGGCCAGCACGTGCTCGACACCGTTGAGCGGATGCCCGGAGACATAGAGGCCCAGCATCTCGCGCTCGAGGGCGAGCTTGTGCTTGGTCTCCCATTCGTCCTCGGGGACCTTCACATTGAAGACCGAGGCCACCGAGTCGTCGCCGTCGTCCAGGCCGCCGAACAGGTCGAACTGGCCGATCGCCTCGGCCTTCTTGGTCGACATCACCGCGTCGATCGCATCGGAATGGATCAGCAGCAGGCCCTTGCGCGGATGCCCGAGGGAGTCGAAACCGCCTGCCTTGATGAGCGATTCGGTGACCTTCTTGGAGCAGGCGATCGCGTCGATCTTGTTCAGGTAGTCGGAGAAGTCGGTGAACTTCGACTTCTCCTTGCGCGCGGCGATGATCGAGGACACCACGTTGGCGCCGACGTTGCGGACCGCGCCCAGACCGAAGCGGATGTCCTTGCCGACCGAGGCGAAGTTCTGCTCGGACTCGTTGACATCCGGCGGCAGCACCGTGATGCCCATCTTGCGGCAGTCCGACAGGTAGATCGCGGCCTTGTCCTTGTCGTCACCCACGGAGGTGAGCAGGCCGGCCATGTACTCGGCCGGGTAGTTGGCCTTGAGGTAGGCGGTCCAGAAGGAGACCAGGCCGTAGCCGGCGGCGTGCGATTTGTTGAACGCGTAGCCGGCGAACGGGAGGATGGTGTCCCACAGGGCCTTGATCGCGGGCTCGGAGAAGTCGTTCTTGAGCATGCCCTCGCGGAAGCCCGCGTAGGCCTCCTCCAGCACCGAGAGCTTCTTCTTACCCATGGCGCGGCGCAGGATGTCGGCCTGACCGAGCGAGTACCCGGCGACCTTCTGCGCGATCTGCATGATCTGTTCCTGATAGACGATCAGGCCGAAGGTGTCGGCCAGGATCTCTTTCAGCGGCTCTTCGAGCTCGGGGTGGATCGGCTTGACCTCTTGGCGACCGTTCTTGCGGTCGGCGTAGTCGTTGTGGGCGTTCATGCCCATCGGGCCGGGGCGGTACAGCGCCAGCACGGCGACGATGTCCTCGAAGCCGGTGGGCTGCATGCGGCGCAGCAGATCGCGCATGGCACTGCCGTCGAGCTGGAACACCCCGAGCGTGTCGCCGCGGGCGAGCAGCTCGTAGGTGGCCGGGTCGTTGAGCGGCAGATGATCCATGTCGAGATCGATGCCGCGATTGGCCTTGATGTTCTCCAGGGCGTCACCGATGACGGTGAGGTTGCGCAGACCCAGGAAGTCCATCTTCAGCAGGCCGATGGCCTCACACGACGGGTAGTCCCAGCCCGTGATGATCGCGCCGTCCTGCGCGCGCTTCCACACCGGGATCGCGTCGGTGAGCGGCTCGGAGGACATGATGACCGCGCAGGCGTGCACGCCCGCGTTGCGGATCAGGCCTTCCAGGCCACGCGCCGTCTCGTAGATCTTGGCGACGTCGGGGTTGGAGCTGATCAGCTCACGGACCTCGGCGGCTTCCTTGTAGCGCTCGTGGTCCGGGTCGGTGATGCCCGAGACCGAGATGTCCTTGGCCATGATCGGCGGCGGCAGCGCCTTGGTGATCTGGTCGGCGATGGCGAAACCGGGCTGGCCGAACAGGACTCGCGCGGAGTCCTTGATCGCGGCCTTGGTCTTGATGGTGCCGAAGGTGATCACCTGGGCGACGCGGTCGCTGCCCCACTTCTCGGTGGCGTAGCGGACCATCTCACCGCGGCGGCGATCGTCGAAGTCGATATCGATATCGGGCATCGACACGCGCTCGGGGTTGAGGAACCGCTCGAACAGCAGGCCGTGCGGGATCGGGTCGATATTGGTGATGCCCATCGCGTAGGCGACGAGCGAGCCCGCGGCCGAACCACGGCCGGGGCCGACGCGGATGCCGACCTCGAGGGCATGGCGGATCAGGTCACCGACGACGAGGAAGTAGGCGGGGAAACCCATTTCGCAGATGACGCCGAGTTCGTAGTCGGCGCGGGCGAGGTAGTCCTGCGGCGGGCCGTCGGGGAAGCGGCGATCCAGACCGTCGAGGACTTCCTTGCGCAGCCAGGTGGCCTGGGTGTGGCCCTCGGGCACCGGGAAGATCGGCATCCGGTCGCGGTGGGCCCACACGTCGTCGTAGGACTGCACGCGTTCGCCGATGAGTTCGGTGTTGTCGCAGGCGCCGGGGACCTCCGCGTCCCAGATCGCGCGCATCTCCGCGGCGGACTTCAGGTAGTAGCCGTCACCGTCGAACTTGAAGCGGGTCGGGTCCGAGAGCGTCTTGCCGGTCTGGATGCACAGCAGCGCTTCGTGATTGGTCGACTGGTCCTTGGTGACGTAGTGGCAGTCGTTGGTGGCGATGGGCGGAATGTCGAGCTGCTTGCTGATGCTGAGCAAGCCCTCGCGGACCCGGCGCTCGATGGACAGGCCGTGGTCCATCACCTCGAGGAAGAAGTTCTCCTTGCCGAAGATCTCCTGCCACTTCGCGGCGGCCTCGAGCGCCTCGCGCTCGTGACCGAGGCGCAGCCGGGTCTGCACCTCACCCGACGGGCAACCCGTCGTGGCGATGATGCCCTCCGCATACTGCGCGATGATCTCCTCGTCCATGCGCGCCCACTTGCCCAGCTGACCCTCGATGGAGGCCAGGCTCGACAGTTTGAACAGGTTGCGCAGGCCGGTCGCGTTCTCGGCGACCATGGTCATGTGGGTGTAGGCGCCCGAACCCGACACGTCGTCGCTCTTCTGACCGGGATCGCCCCACTGCACCCGCTTGGTGTTGAACCGCGACTCCGGCGCGATATAGGCCTCGATGCCGATGATCGGCTTGATGCCGGCCTTCTTGGCGCTGTTGTAGAACTCCGAGGCGCCGTACATGTTGCCGTGGTCGGTCATGCCGACGGCGGTCATGCCCAGCCGTTCCGCCTCCGCGAACAGCGGCGAAATCTTCGCCGCACCATCGAGCATGGAGTACTCGGTGTGGTTGTGCAGGTGAACGAACGATCCGGACGGAGCCAAGACGGTCCTTCCTCCCAGGGTGTCGACGGGGGTTGGCCTAGGCATTCTAGGCACGTGGGTCCGACAACATTTCGCGTGCCACACGGGCACCCCGCCCCCGTGCTGGACGGTTGCGGCGTGTCGTGGCGAAGGTCACCGGCGAGTCCTCGGCAACGTCTGTTTTCCGCTGGTTCACCGGGGCGCGCGGGTACCGGGCGCGCGCATCGGCGCGCGGCGGCGGACTGCGGCGATAATCGCCGGATGCGAGCGGACAGGAGTGCACGGTGACGACCACAGCGGTGGCGCTGGCCGGCGTGGTGATCGTCGTGGCCACCGCCTGGCTGGTGTGGCGACGGACGCAGCGGGTGGTGACCACGCCTGCCCAGCGGGCCGTTCATCAGGCGTTGCATACCGCGTCGCTGGCGGCGGTGCCGTTGCGGCGGGGGTTGACGGCGGAGGCGGCGCGGAAGGCGGCGCCGCATCTGCGGGCGCTGGCCGGGGCCGAGGCGCTGGGAGTGGTGGACGCGGAGGCGACGCTGCTGGCGTGGGATGGGCCGCATCCGGAGATGGTCGAGGCGTTCGCCGAGGCGGCGCGGCGGGCGATCGCCGACGAACGCGCGGTGCTGGTCGGTGGGGACGAGCATTCGCTCATCGCGCAGCCGCTGCTGATCGAGACAGGGGCGGCGGTGGGCGCACTCGGGATGGTGACCACCGGGAAGCCGGGACCCGGCATGCTCGGGGCGGCGGGTGAGGTCGCCCGGTATGCGTGCGGGCAGCTGGAGCTGGCCGAGCTGGACGCCTCGAGGGCCCGGGTCGACCGGGCCGAACTGCGGGCGCTGAGGGCGCAGATCAGTCCGCATTTCATCTACAACGCGCTCAATACGATCGCCTCCTTCGTCCGCACCGATCCCGACCGGGCCCGCGAACTCATCCTCGAATTCGCCGACTTCACCCGCTATTCGTTCCGCGCCGCGGGCGAATTCACCGTCCTCGCCGACGAACTGCGCAATATCGAGCGCTACCTCGCGCTGGAACAGGCCCGCTTCGGCGACGCACTCGACGTGCGGTTGCAGATCGCACCCGAGGTACTCGGCGTGGTGCTGCCGTTCCTGGCCCTGCAACCGCTGGTGGAGAACGCGGTGCGGCACGGCCTCGGCGGCGGCGGTCGCGGCGGGCACTTGAGCATCGTCGCCGGCGACGAGGGCACCGACTGCCTGATCAGCGTCGAGGACGACGGCATCGGCATGGACCCCGAACTCCTGCGCTCGGGCGCCCTCGACGCCGTCGACACCGGCACCGGCCCCGCCCGCACCGGCGAAGCCGCCCACGTCGGCCTCGCCAACGTCGACGACCGCCTGCGCGCCGCCTTCGGCAACGACTACGGGCTGGTCGTGGACACCGCCCCCGGGGCGGGCACCAAGGTCAGCATGCGCGTCCCCAAATTCCGTGCGGGCATCCGCGCCTGAACGACCGGGTTCCCGGACGGGCGGATCGCGGATGATCGCACGCTCGTCACACACTCTTAAACATATCTGTTTCGGAAACCGATACTGTGACGCCTGTTCACAGCTAACATCTCGTTCACCCACTGGGCGCTGGGGTGACGACGGCGCCCCGCGGGCTTCCACCCCTTGCGCGGCGTTGCCGACCTGGCTGCGTCGGCGACCGCGCCGACATCGAACAGGATTCGCTGTGAACAAGATTCGTCGGACAGGGCAGCGGCTCGCCGCGGCCGCGGTCACGATCACCGCCTGCACGCTCGGGGGGATCCCCCACGCCACGGCCGACAGTGCCGTGCAACCGGATCCCAGTGGCTCGCTGCTCTACAGCCGGCTGGTGAAGAACGACGACGGATCACTGAAAACCAACGGTAAGGGCGGCTATTTCGTCTCCGCGCCCTACACCGGCAACGAGGTGACCCGCAAGGTCGGCAGGCTCACCACCGGCGGGCTGTGCACCGCGACGGTGCTCGACAGTCCGAGCGGCGCCTTGGCGATCACCGCGCGTCACTGCATCGACAACGACGCGGCGCTGATCGCGGCCGGCAGGGCGACATTCACCCCGGCCTGGCACGACGGGCAGCGCCCCTACGGTGACTGGGTGGTCGACAGGACCTTCACCTCCGAGATCCCCGTGGACGGCAGCGTTCCCGATGTCGCCGTGCTCGCGATCCGCCCCGCCGAGGGCAACCGCGTCGTCTCGGCGGCCACCGGTGGCGGCCTGAAGGTGCACCCGGCACTGTCGAGCAGCCAGTCGGTCCAGTCGACACTGCTCGGCTACCCCGGTCCCGCACCGTACAACGCCGTGCTGATGTCGGCGTGCGTGGGCGATTACACCTATTTCCCCGGCCGGGGCCGCGCCGCCGTACACCGGGTCACCGACCAGTCCGAGTGCCACGTCGGTGGCGGATCCAGCGGCGGCCCCTACGTGACCGGTACGGCCGCGGGCCCGCAGATCATCACCGTCCTCAACAGCGACGGCGGCTCGGCGATCGCGGGGGTCGCCCCCGCCCTCGTCACCGAAGCCGACAACTGGGTCTTCGCCCAGTACCCGGGCCTGCCCCGCGGGGGTGGCTTGCCCTCCACCGGTTCCGGTTCCTGACCCGAGGCAGGGTGATGCGGCGCAGGTCGGTGGGCGAACCGGCCCGAAGACCTGGCCGCTGTCCGGGTACGCCGCGCGTCCACGTGCCGCTACCATGGATGGGCTGTGACCTGGACCACCGAAGAATCACCGACCGCGCTGCGGGTGCTCGCTGTCGATGACGAGAAGCCCGCGCTCGACGAGCTCGTGTACCTGCTGAGCGCGCAGGCCGGGGTCGGGGAGATCCATCGGGCGAGCGAGTCGACCAGTGCGCTGCGGTTGTTGCGGGCCCATCCGATCGACGCGGTGTTCCTCGACATCGATATGCCGGGGCTCACGGGGATGGAGCTGGCGGGGATCCTGTCGGAGTTCGCGGAGCCGCCCGCGGTGGTGTTCGTGACCGCGCACGACGATCACGCGGTGGCGGCGTTCGACCTCGGGGCCGTCGACTATCTGCTGAAGCCGTTGCGCGCGGCGCGACTGGCGGAGGCGGTGCGGCGGATTCTCGCCGCCAGGGTGTCGGCGCCCGCGGCGACACCGCCGGAACCGGCGCATCCGAGCGAGGTGATCCCGGTGGAGCTCGGCGGGGTCACGACCCTGGTGAACCGGGCCGATGTCGCCTGGGTCGAGGCCGACGGCGATTACGCGCGGTTGCACACCGGCACCGGATCGCACCTGGTGCGGATTCCGCTCTCGGCGCTCGAGGCACGATGGGCGGACGCCGGGTTCCTGCGCGTGCACCGCTCGTACCTGGTGGCGTTACGCCTGGTCACCGGGCTGCGCAGCGTGGGCACCGGCACGGTGGTGTGTCTGCGGGCCGAGGGCGCGGCCGGGGCGGTGGAACTGCCGGTGAGCCGACGGCAGGTACGCGAACTCAAGCAGCGGCTGGTGCACGGCCCGCGACAGAACTGGTCGCAGCGATGACCGGACCGCAGCGCCCGCCCCGCGAGCGCGTGGTGCTGGCGCAGCGGCGGGGCGCGCGGCAGGTCCGCACGCGCACCGAAGTGGTCGAGCAGACCGATCTCGGCGCCGCCCTCATCAGCGGTCTGATCCGCGCGCAACTCGGCCTGGCACTGCGCCTCGGCCTGGTCGTCGTCGCCGGGTTCGGCACGCTGCCGGTGCTGTTCGGCATCGATGCCGTGGCCGAGACGACCGTCCTCGGCATCCGGCTGCCCTGGCTGATTCTCGGTTTCCTCGCGTTCCCCACGCTCTACGCGGTGGGACGGCTGTACGTGCGCCTTGCCCAGCGCAACGAAGACGACTTCCTCGAACTGGCCGGGGACTGACCATGACCGCCCGCGACCTCACCGCCGTGCCTGCGCCGCGGACCACCACCGGCGCGACGATTCCGCGCGAGGCCGACGGCCCGACCCCGCCCCGAGTGACCTCGGCGCCGCCCGGATGCCCCCGATGAGCGTCGGCAATCCCGCCCTCACCGTGACCGCCCTCGTGTTGGCGGCTCTCGCCACGATCGGCATCGGCTTCTACGGAGTTCGCCTCTCGCGCACCACCTCCGACTTCCTGGTCGCCTCCCGCACGGTCGGCTCCCGGTGGAACGCGGCGGCGATCTCGGGCGAATACCTGTCCGCCGCGTCGTTTCTCGGCGTCGCCGGGCTCATCGCCAAGTACGGGACCGACGCGCTGTGGTATCCGGTGGGCTTCACCGCGGGCTACCTCGGGCTGCTGATGTTCGTCGCCGCTCCCCTGCGCCGCTCCGGCGCGTACACGGTCCCCGACTTCGCGGAGTTCCGGCTGGGCTCGATCCGGTTGCGGCGCATGGCCGCCGGGCTGGTCGTCGTCGTCTGCGCGGTGTATCTGATCCCGCAGTTCCAGGGCGCCGGGCTCACGCTGCACATCCTGCTCGGCGCGCCGTCCTGGGTGGGCGCCGTCGCGGTCGGGATGATCGTGCTGGCGAATGTGATCGGCGGCGGCATGCGATCGGTGACATTGGTGCAGGCCTTCCAGTACTGGCTGAAACTGACCGCGGTGGCGGTGCCCGCGCTGGTGCTGGGCCTGCACTTCCTCGCCGACGAACGCCCGGTCGGCACGGCGGCGCCGTCGACGGTGGCCGAGCGCACCACCGTCGACATCTCGACCGATGTGGTGGTGCACCTGGATGTCTCCCAGCAGGTCACCGTGTTCGGCACCCTCGACGGACGCAGCGAGGACGGGCCGGTCCTGCTCACCCCCGGCGACCACACCCTGGCCGCGAACACCGAACTGATCCTCGACGCGGGATCGGCGGTACCGGTGGTCGCCGGCGCACCCGCCGACGGCGCGGGCTGGGTGGCACCCGGCGGCGGCTTGGGCGGCGAACACCCCCAGTACCAGGTGTTCTCGCTGATCGTGGCGACCTTCCTCGGCACCATGGGGCTACCGCACGTGCTGGTCCGGTTCTACACCAACCGCGACGGACCGTCGGCCCGCCGGACCGCGCTGACCGTGATCGGGCTGGTCGGCCTGTTCTACCTGTTCCCGATCCTGCTCGGCGTCTTCGCCCGGCTGTACGTGCCGCAGCTGCTGATCACCGGCGCCTCCGACGCGGCCGTCGTCCTGCTGCCCGGTGCGGTGCTCGGTGGCCTCGGCGGACAGCTGCTCGCCGCCCTCGCCGCGGCGGGAGCCATCGCGGCGTTCCTGTCGACGTCCTCGGGATTGCTGGTCAGCCTCGCCGGGGTGCTCAGCACCGACGTGCTGCGGGGCCGGATCCGGGACTTCCGCGCCGCCGCGCTGGTCGCCGGGCTCGTCCCGCTGACCCTGGCGCTGACGGTCGCGTCCCTTGATCTCTCACGCACGGTCGCGCTCGCCTTCTCGGTGGCCGCCTCGACCCTGTGTCCGCTGCTGGTGCTGGGCATCTGGTGGCGCGGGCTCACCGCAGCGGGTGCGGCGAGCGGACTCCTGACCGGTGGCATCACCGCCGGTGGCGCGACGGTGCTCGCGGTCCTCGGCGGGGTCTCGCCCGAACTGGCGGGCGGCTGGGCCTCGGCGATCGTGGACTACCCGGGCGCGGTGAGTGTGCCGCTGGCGTTCGCGGTGACGATCCTGGTGAGCCTGCTGACCAGGAAGCAGGACAAGCGCGCGATCGCCGGGATCTTCCTGCGGATGCACGCACCGGAACGGCTCGGGCTGAGCGCCGACCGCGACCCCGAATCGGCCGCCCACCGGTGATCTCGCGCTGACCGTTCGTCGCGCCACAGCGACCGTTCACCGCACATGTGACGGCTTTCACCGAGTGACCCAGGCCACACCATCCTGCGGGTCCGCTCGCCGTCTTACCGTCATCCCACGCACGACCCCCTCACGCTAGGACCTCGAGCATGACCGAAACCGATACCGAAGAAGCGCCCGACCGGCGCGCGCCGAGTGCCGAGGAATGGCTCGCCGTGCAGGCGAGCCCGCAGTTCCAGGATCTGCGCAATCGCCTGCGCCGCTTCGTCTTCCCGATGACCGCGCTGTTCCTGCTGTGGTACCTCAGCTACGTGGTGCTCGGCGCGTACGCGCACGACTTCATGGCCACGAAGGTCTTCGGCAACATCAACGTGGGTCTGCTGCTCGGCCTCGGGCAGTTCGTCTCCACATTCCTCATCACCGGGCTCTACGTCCGCTTCGCCAATCGTGAGCTGGATCCGCGCGCCGCGGCCATTCGCGAGTCTCTCGAGGAAGGCCGCGCGTGAACATCCTTGCCGCGGACACGACGGTGGGTAACCCCGTCGCCAATATCGCCATCTTCGCGCTGTTCGTCGCGGTCACCATGGTCGTGGTGATCCGGGCCAGCCGCAACAACGCCAGTGCCGCCGACTATTTCACCGGCGGTCGTGGCTTCTCCGGTCCGCAGAACGGCATCGCCATCGCCGGTGACTACCTGTCGGCGGCCAGCTTCCTCGGCATCGCGGGCGCGATCGCCGTCTACGGCTACGACGGGTTCCTGTACTCGATCGGCTTCCTCGTCGCCTGGCTGGTCGCGCTGCTCCTGGTGGCCGAAATGCTGCGCAACACCGGCAAATTCACCATGGCCGACGTGCTCAGCTTCCGATTGAAGGAAGGCCCGGTGCGCACCGCGGCCGCGCTGACCACGCTGACCGTGTCGCTGTTCTACCTGCTGGCGCAGATGGCGGGCGCCGGCGGTCTGGTCGCGCTGCTGCTCGACATCTCCAGTCGCGCGGGCCAATCGGTCGTGATCGCGATCGTCGGCGTGCTGATGATCGTCTACGTGCTGGTCGGCGGCATGAAGGGCACCACCTGGGTGCAGATCATCAAGGCGGTGCTGCTGATCGCGGGCGCCGCGCTGATGACGGTGATGGTGCTGGCGAAGTTCGGCTTCAACTTCTCCGACATCCTCGGTGCCGCCCAGGAATCGGTGAGCGAGTCGACCAACAAGGCCGTCGCCGCCCGCGATGTGCTCGCGCCCGGCGCGCAGTACGGCGGCAGCGACACCTCGAAGCTGAACTTCCTGTCGCTGGGCCTGGCGCTGGTACTGGGCACCGCGGGTCTGCCGCACGTGCTGATGCGCTTCTACACGGTCCCGACCGCGAAAGAGGCTCGGCGCTCGGTGGTCTGGGCGATCAGCCTGATCGGCGCGTTCTACCTGTTCACCCTGGTGCTCGGGTACGGCGCGGCGGCCATCGTCGGCCCGGACAAGATCCTGGCCGCGGCCGGTGGCCAGAACTCGGCGGCCCCGCTGCTGGCGTTCGAACTCGGCGGCGTGATCCTGCTCGGCGTGATCTCCGCGGTCGCGTTCGCGACGATCCTGGCGGTCGTCGCCGGGTTGACGATCACCGCGTCGGCCTCGTTCGCCCACGACATCTACGCCAGCGTGATCAAGAAGGGCAAGGTCGACGAGCGCAAGCAGGTGCGGGTCTCGCGGATCACCGCCGTGGTGATCGGTGTGCTCGCGATCGGGCTCGGCATCCTCGCCAACGGCCAGAACATCGCGTTCCTGGTGGCGCTGGCGTTCGCGGTGGCGGCGGCGGCGAACCTGCCGACGATCCTGTACTCGCTGTTCTGGAAGCGCTTCAACACCACCGGCGCGCTGTGGTCGATGTACGGCGGCCTGATCTCGACGATCGTGCTCATCGTGTTCTCCCCGGCGGTGTCGGGCACCAAGACCTCGATGATCACCGGGACCGATTTCCACTGGTTCCCGCTGTCCAACCCCGGCATCGTGTCCATCCCGCTGGCCTTCGCGCTCGGCGTGATCGGCACCTTCGTCGGTGGCCGTGGCGAGCAGGTCGACACCGCCAAGGCCGCGGAGATGGAAGTGCGCGCCCTGACCGGCGTCGGTGCGGAGAAGGCGATCTCGCACTGACGTTGCCCTGCCCGTGCCGGTGGTTCCCCACCACCGGCACGGGTTTCACCCCTGTTGTTCGAAGGAGATCTCTTGTGACCGGTGCAGTCACCGACCCCACCCGGCCCGACCACGCGACCAGCTACCCGCCCACCGCGGAGTTCGTCGCGCAGGCGAATGCCGATGCCTCGCTGGCCGAGCGGGCCGGCACCGATCGTGACGGTTTCTGGGCCGAGCAGGCCAACCGGCTGCACTGGCACACGCCGTTCANGGCGGTCGTCGCCCAGCCACGGCGGTTCGACTTGTGCCGATGCACCGCGGCGAGCGCGTCGCGGGCCTTGTCGGCGGCCTCACGCACGCCGGGCAGGTCGACCAGGGGCTGCAGCGGATCAGTCACGGCATACGAGGCTACCGGCCGACCACCGCGCCGCCGACGACCACGTGCAGTCCGCGCACCCCGGGCCAGGTGCGGTCCGGCCACAGTTCCTCGGCCAACCGCTTGGCAGCCGGGGTCAGCGCCCGGCGCCTGCGCGATTCCAGCTCGGCCTGCCGTTCGGCCTGAATGCGATCCATCGGCGTCTCCTACCCCTGCGCTCCACACCGCACCACCTCGGACCCCGCTCACGGTACGCCGGTGAACTGCGCGGACGCGGCGTTTCGCCCGGCTGGAGCCGGACCGGGAACGCCCGCCGAACCTCACCCCGTGAGCAGCTCCCGTCCCGGAATCGCCTCCAGCAGCGCCCGCGTGTAGTCCTGCGCGGGCGCCGCGAACACCTCGTCGGTGGTCGCGGTCTCGACGACCTTGCCCGCCCGCATGACGAGCACGTTGTCGGCGATCTGCCGGACCACCGCCAGGTCGTGGGTGATGAACAGATACGTCAGGCCCAGCTCGGCCTGCAGATCGTTGAGCAGGGTGAGGATCTGTGCCTGCACCAGGACATCGAGCGCCGAGACCGCCTCGTCGCAGACCACCAGCTCGGGCGAGAGCGCCAGCGCCCGCGCGATCGCGACCCGCTGACGCTGCCCGCCCGAGAGCTCGTTCGGATAGCGGCGCAGCACCGACGACGGCAGCGACACCTTGTCGAGCAGATCGCGCACCGCCTTCTCCCGTTCGGCCGGGGTACCGATCTTGTGCACCCGCAGCGGTTCCTCGATGGTGCGGAAGATCGAGTACATCGGGTCGAGCGAGCCGTAGGGGTTCTGGAAGATCGGCTGCACGCGGCGGCGGAAGGCGAACGCGCCCTTGGTGTCCAGCGCGGCCACGTCCTTGCCGTCGAAGACCACGCTGCCCGCGGTCGGTTCGAGCAGGCCGAGCACCAGCTGGGCGATGGTCGACTTGCCGGAGCCGGACTCGCCGACGATCGCGGTGGTCGTCCCCCGGTCGACGGAGAAGCTCACGTCGTCGACGGCCACGAAGTCCGTGGACTGCCACGGCCGCTTGCCGCGAATCTTGAACGCCTTGGTCAGGTTCCGCACCTCGAGCACGGTGTCGCCGACGTTGTCGCCCGCCTCGGCCACCTCCACGGCCTGCGCGCGCACGGCGGCCCGCTGCCGCGAGGACGACATCCGCTGCGCCGCCAGCGACGGCGCCGAACTGACCAGCTTCTTGGTGTAGGCGTGCTGTGGATCGCGCAGGATCTGCAGCGCCGGTCCGGATTCCACGACCCGGCCGCGATACATCACCACCAGGTGTTCGGCCCGTTCGGCGGCCAGGCCGAGGTCGTGGGTGATCAGCAGCACCGCGGTCCCCAGCTCGGTGGTGAGCTGTTCGAGATGGCCGAGGATCTGCCGCTGCACGGTGACGTCCAGCGCCGAGGTCGGCTCGTCGGCGATGAGCAGCTTCGGCCGGCAGGACAGCCCGATCGCGATGAGCGCGCGCTGGCGCATACCGCCGGAGAACTCGTGCGGATACTGGTTCACCCGCCGCTCGGCATCCGACATGCCCGCCTCGGCGAGCAGCTCGACCGCGCGTCGGCGGGCCGCGTCGCCGGTGGCGATGCCGTTGGCCGCCAGGGTCTCCCGGATCTGGAAGCCGATCTTCCACACCGGGTTCAGGTTCGACATCGGGTCCTGCGGGACCAGGCCGATGCCGTTGCCGCGGATCGCGACGATCTCCTTCTCCGACGCCGTGGTCAGGTCGGTGCCGTCGAACAGGATCTGCCCGCCGGTGACCTTGCCGGTGCCGGGCAGCAGGTCGATGATCGCGTGCGCGGTCGTCGACTTGCCCGACCCCGACTCACCGACGATGGCGACGGTCTGACCGGGGAAGACGGTGAGATTCACCCCGCGCACGGCGGGCACCGGCGTCCCGTCGGTGGTGAAACACACGTCGAGGTCGCGGATCTCGAGCAGCGGGGTGGCGTCACTCATCGGGTGCGCTCCTTCGGATCGAGCGCGTCGCGCACCGCGTCGCCGAGCAGGATGAAGCTCAGCACCGTGATGGCCAGCGCGGCCGCCGGGTAGAACAGGATCGGCGAGGTACGGATCTCGTACTTCGCGCGGGCGATGTCGGCGCCCCAGGCCACGATGTCGGGCGGCAGGCCGACGCCGAGGAACGACAGGGTCGCCTCGGTGACGATGAAGACGCCGAGCCACAGCGTGGCGACCACGATCAGCGGACCGGCCGCGTTGGGCAGCACATGCCGCACCAGCGTCCCCAGCCGCGACACTCCCAGCGCCTTGGCCGCGGTGACGTATTCGCTGTTCTTGGCCTCGATCACCGCGCCGCGAGCGATGCGCGCCGCCTGCGGCCAGGTGAAGGCGACGAGGATCAGGATCACCGTCAGCACCGTCGTCGGCCGCAGCAGCTGCAACAGCACGATCGCCGCCAGCACCATCGGGATGGCGTAGAAGATCTCGGCGATCCGCGAGACCACGGTGTCGAGGAAGCCACCGTAGAACCCCGACAGCGCGCCGAGGACCCCGCCGACCAGCAGGAACAGCATGGCCGCTCCGACACCGACGCTGACCGAGGCCCGCGCGCCGTAGATGGTGCGCGCGTAGACATCGCAGCCCTGCTTGTCGAAACCGAACGGGTGGCCGGGGCGGGGGCCGTCCATGCCGAACTCGCCCAGGCACAGCTTCGGATCCTGGCTGGTGAACAGCGACGGCCACACCACGACCAGCAGCACCAGCACGATCAGCACGACCGCGACCAGGAACACCGGATTGCGGCGCAACCGCCGCCACGCGTCGCCCCAGATGCTGGTCGGCGTGCCCGCCTCGACCACCCGGTCGGTGGCCAGCACCTCCACCTCGTCGGCGGGGGCCACGAAATGCTGTTGGCTCTCATGCATAACGGATCCTCGGGTCGAGCGCGGCGTAGAGCAGGTCGATGATCAGGTTGGTCACCAGGAACACCACGACGAGCACCGTCACGAACGACACCACCGTGGGCGGCTCGCCGCGGGTGATCGCCTGGTAGATGGTGCCGCCGACGCCGGGAATGTTGAAGATGCCCTCGGTGACGATGGCGCCCGCCATCAGCGCACCGAAATCGGCGCCGAGAAAGGTCACCACCGGGATCATCGAATTCCGCAGGATGTGCACGGTCACCACGCGCCTGCGGCCGAGCCCCTTCGCCGTCGCGGTGCGCACGTAGTCGGCGGATTTGTTCTCCGCCACCGAGTTACGCGTCAGCCGCAGCACGTAGGCGAACGACAGCGACCCGAGCACGAACGCCGGAACGAGCAATTCCCCCAGGCTCGCGTTCCCGGTGACGGTGACCGGCGCGATCCCCCATTTGACGCCGAGGAAGAACTGCGCCAGATAACCGACGACGAACACCGGCAGGGCGATGATCACCAGGCTGGCGATCAGCATCGCCGAATCGAAGAGCTTGCCCTTGCGCAGGCCCGCGATCAGGCCGAACACGATGCCGAAGAAGCCCTCGATGAGCACCGCGAGAAACGCGAGCCGGATCGTGATCGGGAAGGCGCGCTCGAGTTCCTCGCGCACCGGCCTCCCCGAGAACGAGGTGCCGAAATCGAGGGTCAGAATCCCCTTCAGATAGTGCAGATACTGCACGATGAACGGCTGATCGAGGTGATACCGGGCGCGCAATGCCGCCTCGGCCGCCGGGGTCAGCGGTTTCTCCCCGGCCAGCGCCTTGATCGGGTCGCCGGGGATCAGGAACACCATCGCGTAGATCAGCAGCGTCGCGCCGAGGAAGACCGGGATCATCTGGAGCAGGCGCCGAACTATGTACCAAGCCATCATTCCTCCGAAAACGACTGGGGCCGAGCCACGGAAGTGGCCCGGCCCAGTACCGAGTGGTTACTTCTCGATGTTCTCGAAGTCGAACAGACCGTTCCAGGCCAGTTCGGCCTTGGTGACCCGGTCGGATCGGCCCGCGGCGGCGACATAGTCGAACACCGGGATGTCGGCCATGTCCTTGATCATGATCGTCTGCGCCTGGGCGATCAGCTTGTAGGACTCCTGCTGGGTCGGCGCGGCCATGGCGGCGTCGAAGAGGCGGTCGACCTCCGGGTTGTTGTAGTCGACGTTATTGGTGTCGGAGTAGCTGTAGTACTGCGAGGACAGGAACTGCATCATCGTCGGGTAGTCGCCCTGCCAGCCGTAGCGGAAGGCAGTGCCGATGGTCTTGGCGTTCACCGCGTCACGCACGTTCTTGAACGTGGGCACCGGGTTGGCGACCGCGTCGATCCCGAGGGTGTTCTTCACGCTGTTGGCCACGGCCTCGATCCAGGCCTGGTGGCCGCCGTCGGAGTTGTAGGTGATCGTGTACTTGCCCGACCACGGCGAGATCGCGTCGGCCTGCGCCCACAGCTTCTTGGCCTGATCGGGGTTGTAGTCGAACACCTCCGAGCCGGGCAGGTTGCCGTCGAAGCCGGGCAGCGTCGAGGCGGTGAAATCGCGGGCGGGAATGCGCAATCCGTTGAAGATCTTGTCGATGATCTGCGGGCGGTTGATCGCCATCGAGATCGCCTTGCGGCGCAGCACGCCTTCCTCACCACCGAAATGCGGCACGGTGGTCTGGATGCCGATGTGCTGGTTCTGCGCGGTCGGCTTGGTGATCGCGCGGTCGCCGAGATCGCTCTTGTACGAGGTCAGCGCACTGTCGGGAATGGTGTCGAGAGTGTCGAGATTGCCCGCCTGCAGATCGGCGTAGGCGGTGTCGAAGGACTGGTACATGACGAACCGCAGGCCCTTGTTCTTGGCCGGGCGGCCGCCGGGGTAATCCGGGTTGGGCTTCAGGTCGATCTTGACGTTGTGTTCCCAGGAGCCGAAGGCGTAGGGGCCGTTGCCGATCGGGTTCTCGCCGAAGGCCTTCATGTCCTTGAAGGCGGCATCGGGCAGCGGATAGAACGGGGCGTAGCCGAGAGCGCTCTCGAAATCGATCGAGGGGGATTTCAGCTCCACGGTGAAGGTGCGGTCGTCGACCACCTTCAGACCCGACATCGTCTGCGCCTTGGGCTGTTCGGCATTCACCTCGTCGAATCCGACAATGGGGGTGAACACGTAACTCTGCAGCTGAGCGTTGGAGGCGAGCGCGCCGTAGTTCCACGCGTCCACGAAGGACTTGGCGGTCACCGTCGTGCCATCGGTGAACTTCCAGTTCGGCTTGATGGTGATCCGGTACGACTTGCGATCGGCGGTCTCGATCTTCTCCGCCATCTCGTCGTGCGCCTCACCGGTGGCGTCGTAGTACTTCAGCCCGGCGAACAAACGGTCGACGACGCGACCACCCATGTTCTCGTTGGTGTTGGTCGGCACCAACGGATTCTGCGGTTCCCCCGCGTTGGTGGTGACAATGCTCGCGTCAGCACTGTCGTCGGACGAGCACGCGGTCAGGCCGAGGCTTGTGGCCGCCAGGCCCGCTGCGATCAGCGCGGTCGCTCTGATGAATCTCAACGCTCTCTCCCGGTTCGATTCCCGTGGCATAACGCTCGGAGGTTAGCCACTTCGGCCCGGTTTTTCAGTGAACCGAGCCTTTTTCGCTTCACATGTATCAGTACGGTTACTCGACGGAAACGCAGGAAAAAATGCCGAACCCCTCATGTTCGGCAGAAAAATATGAACAATTCTCGGAACCATCAGCTGAACGGTTGATTTAAAACGATAGCCCGCGACCGGCCGGTCTGTCCGCGAAGTCATCGGATGAACCGGCGCCGATTGACCGTGCCGAAACCTTGCCGACACAACGCCGACGAGAGCGCGACCGGGTTGACTACGCTCGAGGGAGCAGGGGTGAGCCCCGCCCGACCGACCCGACCGCACCAGGCATGTGAGGCTGATTCGACATGACCGAAACCGCTGCAGGACACCAGGACTCGTATCCGCCGAGCGCGGAGTTCGCCGCCTCCGCCAACGCGGGCGCCGACCTCTACGAGCGCGGCGAGACCGACCGTGACGGCTTCTGGGCCGAGCAGGCCAACCGGCTGCACTGGCACACGCCGTTCACCCAGGTGCTCGACTGGAGCGACGCCCCGGTCGCGCGCTGGTTCGCCGACGGCGAGCTCAACGTCGCCTACAACTGCGTCGACCGCCACGTCATCGACGGACACGGCGACCAGGTCGCCATCCACTGGGAAGGCGAACCGGGCGACTCCCGCGACATCACCTACCGCGAACTGCTCGAGGAAGTCTCCCGCGCCGCCAATTACCTCACCGAACTCGGCCTCGAGGCGGGCGATCGCGTCGCGATCTACATGCCGATGGTGCCCGAGGCGATCGTGTCGATGCTGGCCTGCGCGCGGCTGGGTCTCACCCACTCGGTGGTGTTNCGAGGTCTCCCGCGCGGCCAACGCGTTCACCGCGCTCGGGCTGGTCGCCGGTGATCGCGTCGCGATCTACATGCCGATGGTGCCCGAGGCGATCGTGTCGATGCTGGCCTGCGCCCGGCTGGGTCTCACCCACTCGGTGGTGTTCGCCGGCTTCTCGCCGACGGCGCTGCGCCAGCGCGTCGACGACGCGCAGGCGCGCCTGATCGTGACGACCGACGGGCAGTGGCGCCGTGGCAAGCCCGCGCCGCTGAAGTCGGCGGTGGACGAGGCGCTCGGCGACGACCCGACCTCGGTCGAGCGTGTGCTGGTGGTGCGCCGCACCGGCCTNTCGATGCTGGCCTGCGCGCGGCTGGGTCTCACCCACTCGGTGGTGTTCGCCGGCTTCTCGCCGACGGCGCTGCGCCAGCGCGTCGACGACGCCGAGGCCCGGCTGATCATCACCACCGACGGTCAGTGGCGACGCGGCAAGCCCGCACCACTCAAGGGGGCCGTCGACGAGGCGCTCGCCGCCAAGGGCGATGTGCCGTCCTCGGTCGAGCACGTGCTCGTCGTGCGGCGGGTCGGTACCGAGGTGCCGTGGACCGATGAACGCGACCTGTGGTGGCACGAAACCGTCGGGACCGCTTCGCCTTCCCACGAAGCCCAGCCCTTCCCCGCCGAACACCCCCTGTTCATCCTCTNGCAGGCGCGCCTGATCGTGACGACCGACGGGCAGTGGCGCCGTGGCAAGCCCGCGCCGCTGAAGTCGGCGGTGGACGAGGCGCTCGGCGACGACCCGACCTCGGTCGAGCGTGTGCTGGTGGTGCGCCGCACCGGCCTGGACGTGCCCTGGACGCCGGTCCGCGACCTGTGGTGGGACGAAACCGTCTCGCTCGCTTCGCCGTCGCACGAAGCCCAGCCCTTCCCCGCCGAACACCCCCTGTTCATCCTCTACACCTCCGGCACCACCGGAAAACCCAAAGGCATCCTGCACACCACCGGCGGCTACCTCACCCAAGCCGCCTACACCCACNTACACCTCCGGCACCACCGGAAAACCCAAGGGCATCCTGCACACCACCGGCGGCTACCTCACCCAAGCCGCCTACACCCACCACAACGTCTTCGACCACAAACCCGGCACCGACATCTATTGGTGCACCGCCGACATCGGCTGGGTCACCGGCCACAGCTACATCGTCTACGGACCCCTCGCCAACCGCGCCACCCAAGTCGTCTACGAAGGCACCCCCAACTCCCCCAACGAACACCGCCACTTCGAGATCATCGAAAAATACGGCGTCACCATCTACTACACCGCCCCCACCCTGATCCGCACCTTCATGAAATGGGGACGCGAGATCCCCGACGCCCACAACCTCACCACCCTGCGCCTGCTCGGCTCCGTCGGCGAACCCATCAACCCCGAAGCCTGGCGCTGGTACCGAGACGTCCTCGGCGCCAACAAGACCCCGATCGTCGACACCTGGTGGCAAACCGAAACCGGCGCCATCATGATCTCGCCACTGCCCGGCGTCACCGC
>NZ_JBCGFB010000079.1:0-29120 GCF_038752175.1 Nocardia sp. No.11
GGCGCCGACGTGGCCGACGAAGCGGCCGTCGCCGCCGCGGTCGAGCGGATCGCCACCGAGCTCGGCGCGCCGACCGTGCTGATCAACAACGCCGGCGTGCTGCGTGACAACCTCCTGTTCAAGATGTCGGTGGACGACTGGGACACGGTCATGAACGTGCACCTGCGCGGTGCCTTCCTGATGACCAGGGCCGTGCAGAAGTACATGGTGGACGCGAAGTTCGGCCGCATCGTGAACCTGTCGAGCACCTCCGCGCTCGGCAACCGCGGCCAGGCCAACTACTCCGCCGCCAAGGCGGGCATGCAGGGATTCACCAAGACCCTCGCCTTCGAGCTGGGCAAGTTCGGCGTCACCGCCAACGCGATCGCGCCCGGCTTCATCGAAACCGAGATGACCGCCGCGACCGCGGCTCGGGTCGGCGTCGACTTCGAGGCGTTCAAGCAGGCCGCCGCGGCGCAGATCCCGGTCAACCGGGTCGGCACGCCCCCCGACATCGCCAACACGGCGTCGTTCTTCGTGAGCGAGGGCGCGGGCTTCGTGTCCGGCCAGGTCATCTACGTCGCGGGTGGACCGAAGGACTGACGCGAAGGCCGGTGGGCGCGAGAAAGTTTCGCGATTTCCCGCCGCCGGTCCACCGGCGCTTTTACTGTTACCCCCGATAACGGTCGGGTGGTGACTGCTGGAGGCTGTGCGGCGTGGGGAAGTGGGCGGTTTTCGGGGCCGCGATGGTACTGGCCGGATCGATGTCGACCGGGATCGCCGGTGCGGCACCGACGACCTGCGCCGAGTCCACCTGGGTGGGCAGCTGGATGGCGGCGCCGTCCGATTCGCTCAGCGCCGCCGACCCGTCGCTGGTTCCCCAGCTGTCGATCTCGGATCAGACCTATCGCGTGGTGATCACCCCGCATCGGGGCGGCTCGGAGTTGCGCGTGCACCTGACCAATCGCACCCGGCCGATCGCGATGGACATCGGCCACGTGACCGTGGCGCACCGGACCGTGGGCGCGGCGGTCCGGCCCGACTCCGTGCGCGAGGTGACTTTCGGCGGCGCCCGAGCCGTGCGTATCCCGCCGTGGAGCGACGTGGTGAGCGACCCGGTCCAGCTCGACTTCGAGGCGTTCGCGGCGCTGGCGGTGAGCGTGCACGCGCCCGGGCTCGCGGTGCTGCCGACCGAGCACTTCAACGGCAACGCCACCAGTTATTACAGCCTCCCGTTCGCCGGTGACCGCACCGCCGAACCGTCCGGCGCGCAGCTGCCGTTGAGTACCACCGCCGTGCCGTTCGTGTCGGGACTCGACGTGCGGGCGCCGGGGGAGGTGTCGGCCATCGTGGCCTTCGGCGACTCGATCACCGACGGCTATGTGTCGGCCACGTTCCTCGGCACGCCGCAGGACGGCGGCGTGATCGATCAGAACGTGCGCTATCCGGATTTCCTGCAGCGCCGACTCGACGCCGCGGGCAAGCCGTTCAGCGTGCTCAACGCGGGGATCTCGGGGAACCGGGTCACCCGCGACGGATTCATCCCGCAGTTCGGACCGAACGCGGGCGCCAGGCTGCAGGCCGACGTCATCGACAAGGCCGGGGTCGGTGATGTCATCGTGCTCGAGGGCATCAACGATCTGGGTATCCCGATCGGCGCCGGCTACGACGAGGTCGTCGCCGGATACACCGGCCTGATCCAGCGACTGCACGCCACCGGACTGCGCGTGCACCTGGGCACCATCCTGCCGTCGAGCAACGCGCTGCTCGACGGGATGATCACCCTGCCGTACGCGAATCCGGTGCGGCAGCGGATCAACGCGTGGATCCGCACCCAGCGACTGTCCGACAGCGTGGTGGATTTCGATGCGGCGCTGCGTGATCCGGCGAACCCGGACGTCCTCGATCCCCGCTACGCCGGCCCGGACAACCTGCACCCCAACGCCGCGGGCTATCGGGCGATGGCCGAGGCGATCGACCTCGACCGGTTCACCCCGAGCTGCGGCTGACGCCTCAGGCGCAGCGGAACCGGAATTCGGTGCTCACCTGCCTGCCCGCGGCGACCTGCAGCCGCACCGGCGCGGTGTCGGCGAGCGCGCACCCGCCGGGCACGGTGATCACCTTCGCCTCGTAGCAGCCGTCGGGCAGCGCCGCGGTGGCGCGGCCGTCGGCGCCGCTGGTCAGGGTCGTGACGACCGGACTCTCGCCGCAGCGGGTCACCGTGATCTCGGCGCGATTGACGGGGATCGGGTCGCGGCCGGTGAAGGCCAGCACGGTGAGCGTCCCGGCGGTGCCCGGCGGCGCCGGATCGGCGGCGACCGGCCCCGCCCCGACCAGCGGACAGAGTACGGACAGGGCGAGCAACGTTCGGCGCATGAACCTCTCCTCATCGATGAGTCGGGTCGTCCGCTGCGATGGTAAGCCGGTTTCGCCGGGTGGCGGCCCGCTCGCCCGGGATGTCGAGTTGACGATTCGGCGACGATCCTCCCGGGCGCGCTGCCCGGACACCGGCCCGCCGATGTGCCACCATCGATCGGTGAGTTACGTCGCCGATCCTCGCGTCGACGCCTACATCGACGCGCTCCCGACCTGGCAGCAGGCGATCTGCCGCCAGGTGCGCGATCTCGTCCACGCCGTGGACCCCGAGGTCGTCGAGACCGTGAAGCGCCGCGTGCGGCCCTACTTCGTGCTCGACGGCAATGTCTGCGCCCTGCTGGCCGCCAAGACGCACGTCAACATCTTCCTCTACGACGGGGCCATCGTCCCCGACCCGGACAACATCATCACCGGCGGGCACGACAACAAGACCGCCCGCACCGTCGCCGTCTACGAGGGCCAGACCCTCAACGAACGCGCCCTGGGCAAGATGCTGAAACAGATCATCGCCGACAACCGCGCCGGCGGCTGGCGCAAGATCAAACAGGACCGCGGCGAGGCCTAGCTGCCGGGGGTGATGCCGGCCCGCTCGCTCCAGATCTTCTCGGCGGGAACGGAGATCGTGGTCAGTTCGGGGTAGCGCAGGGCGGACAGGGTGCCGCCGAAGACGGCGCCGGTGTCCAGGCAGAGGGTGTTGTTGACCCAGGTCAGGGTGGTGACGGGGGTGTGGCCGTAGAGGACGGTCGCGGCGCCGCGGTAGTCCTGGGCCCAGTCGTAGCGGATGGGCAGGCCGTGCTCGTCGAAGTCGCCGGTGGGCGAGCCGTAGAGCGCGAAGGAGCGGGCGCGCCCGGAGGTGCTGCCGTGCAGGCTCTCCGGGAGGCCGGCATGGGCGACGACCAGCCTGCCGCGGTCGAGCAGATAGTGGCTGGGCAGCTCGCGCAGGAACGTGTGTGCGGCGGTGCGGAATTCGGCGTCCTCGTCGGCCAGCTGGGCCAGGGACAGTTCGAGTCCGTGGGCGACGCGGACATTGCGGCCGTCGAGCGCGCGCATCAGTTTGTACTCGTGGTTGCCGGTGACGCACAGCGCGGTGCGCGCGGCGACCATGCCCATCGCCAGGCGCAAGACGCCGGGAGTGTCGGGACCGCGATCGACGAGATCGCCGACGAAGACCACCGTGCGCGCCCGCGGATGCGCGGCGCCGACGGCCCGGCCGCGCTCGTCGCGCTCGATCGTGTAGCCGAGCTCGCCCAGCAGCGTTTCCAGCTCGCCGCGGCAACCGTGGACATCGCCGATCACGTCGAAGGGTCCGGTGAGGTCGCGACGATCGCGAGGGAGGGTGTCGGGGCGGCGGGGCTCGGTCATCGACTCCATCGTCGTGCAGCCCAGCCCCGCTCCGCAACCGCGTTACGTCACAGTGGGGACCGCGGCCTCGGGCCAGACCCAGTTCGCGACGACCGGGATGTCCTCGCCGTGCTCCCTGGTCCAGCGGCGCGCGATCAGCCGGGCGTCGACCATCTCCTGGCGCAGCCCGGCGGCCCGCCCGCGCAGGCCCGGCACCCGATCGATCACGTCGAGCACGAGGTGGAAGCGGTCGAGGTCGTTGAGCATCACCATGTCGAAAGGCGTGGTGGTCGTGCCCTTCTCCTTGTATCCGCGCACGTGCAGTTCGGCGTGGTTGGTGCGGCGGTAGGTGAGGCGGTGAACCAGCCAGGGGTAACCGTGGAAGGCGAAGATCACCGGCCGGTCGGTGGTGAACAGCGCGTCGAACTCGGCGTCGGGCAGGCCGTGCGGATGCTCGTCGGCGGGCAGCAGCCGCATCAGGTCGACCACGTTGACCACCCGGATCCGCAGGTCGGGGAGGCGATCGCGAAGAATCGCCGCGGCGGCGAGGGTCTCCAGGGTGGGGATGTCGCCGGCGCAGCCGAGCACCACGTCGGGGGTGGTGCCGGGTTCGTCGTTGTGGCAGGCCCACTCCCAGATGCCGACCCCACGGGCACAGTGCAGCGCGGCCTCCGACACCGAAAGCCAGTCCGGCCCCGGCTGTTTGCCCGCGACGACGACATTGGCGTAGTGCCGCGAGCGCAGGCAGTGGTCATAGGTGGACAGCAGCGTGTTCGCGTCCGGCGGCAGATACACCCGCACGATCTCGGGACTCTTGTTCGCCACGACATCGAGGAAACCCGGGTCCTGGTGGGTGAATCCGTTGTGATCCTGGCGCCACACGTGCGAGGTGAGCAGGTAGTTCAGGCTGGGGATCTTGCGCCGCCACGGCACCGCCAGACTGGCGTCGAGCCACTTGGCGTGCTGGTTGAACATGGCGTCGACGATGTGGATGAACGCCTCGTAGCAGGTGAACACCCCGTGGCGGCCGGTCAGCAGGTAACCCTCCAGCAGGCCCTGGCACATGTGCTCGGAGAGCACCTCCACGGCACGGCCGGTCGGGGACAGGTCGACGTCCCAGCGGCCCACCTCGGCCTGCCAGTCCCGCCCGGTCACCTCGAGAATGTCCTGCAGCCGGTTGCTGACCAGTTCGTCGGGGGCGAGGGTGAGGAAATTGTGCGGATTGCGCACGGTGACATCGCGCAGCCAGCCGCCCAGCACCCGGGTCGCCTCGTGCGGGCCCGAGCCCGGCTGCTCGACGGCGACGCCGTAGTCGCGCCAGTCCGGCAGGTCCAGGTCGCGCACGAGCAGTCCGCCGTTGGCGACCGGGTTCAGGCTCATCGGCCGCTCGGGGATCTGGGCGAGTACGGCGGGGACCGGGGCGCCGAGCTCGTCGAACAGTTCCTCGGGCCGGTACGAGCGCAGCCACTGCTCCAGCACGTGCCGGTGCCGCGGGTCGGTGCGGGCGGCGGGCAAGGGCACCTGGTGCGCGCGGAAGGTGCCCTCGACCTGCTTACCGTCGACGACCGGCGGGCAGGTCCAGCCCTTCGGGGTGTGCAGCACGATCATCGGCCAGCGCGGCCGGGTGGTGTCGCCGTCCTCGCGGGCCGCGCGCTGGAATCCGGCGATGCGATCCAGGCAGGTGTCCATCGCGGCGGCCAGTGCCTGGTGCACCGGGGCGGGATCGTCGCCCGAGACGATCAGCGGTTCGTAGCCGTAGCCGCGCAGCAGCGAGATCAGCTCGTCGGTGGGGATGCGGGCGAAGATGGTCGGATTGGCGATCTTGTACTCGTTGAGCGCCAGGATCGGCACCACCGCGCCGTCGCGGCCCGCGTTGAGGAATTTGTTCGCGTGCCAGCTGCCCGCCAGCGGGCCGGTCTCGGCCTCGCCGTCGCCGATCACGCAGAACACGGTCAGCTCGGGATGGTCGAGCGCGGCGCCGTACGCGTGCAGCAGGCTGTAGCCGAGTTCGCCGCCCTCGTGGAACGAGCCGGGGGTCTCCGGCGCGCAGTGGCTGGGCACGCCGCCGGGGAAGGAGAACTGGTGGAACAGCCTGCGCATGCCGTGGCCGTCGCGGGCGATGTCGGGGTAGAGCTCGGCGTAGGCGCCTTCCAGCCAGGCGCAGGCGTTCGGGCCGGGGCCGCCGTGGCCGGGACCGGCCACATACACCGCGTTCAGTCCGCGCGCGCGGATCACCCGGTTCGCGTGCGCCCACACCAGATTCAGGCCGGGCACGGTGCCGAAGTGGCCGAGCAGGCGCGGTTTGATGTCGTCCGCGCGCAGAGGTTCGCGCAGCAGCGGATTGTTCATCAGATAGATCTGGCCGACCGCGAGATAGTTCGACGCCCGCCACCAGGTGTCGACGGCGACGAGTTCGTCGCGCGAGAGCGGGCCGGGGGCATCGGTGAGGACATAGGGCTGCGGGGCGATGGTCTCGCCGTCCCCGCCGCCCACGTCGTCGGCGGCGGTATCGGCATCGAGATCGCTGGTCCGGGTCATCGCGGACTCTCCTCGTAGTCGGTGAGCTGCGGCGTAGTCGGTGAGCTGCGGCGCCGTCCGCGCCGACGGGACCTGCCCGGGGCACCGATCGGGTACTCGGCGACACCGGTGGAGAACGCACCGCCGAGCCTACCGCCGTGCCGGTACCCGGCGCCGTACACGCGGTCTATTACTGTGCGGGCCATGCATTCTCTCGGCAGGATCATCGGCATCGGACTCGTCGCGGCCGCCGCGATCGCGACAGCGGCCTGCGGCTCGGACTCGGATTCGGCGAGCTCGCCGAGCAGCAGCACCGCCGCCGGCCAGTCCACGGCGAGCAAGGGCCGCGAATGCACCGCCGACGACATCGAGGTCAGCGGTGGCTACGGCGACGCGCCGGAGATCACCATCCCCGACTCCTGTGACCCGCCCACGACGCTGATCGTCAAGGACCTGGTCGCGGGCAACGGTCCCGGCGCGGTCGCGGGTCAGCCGCTGACCATGAACTACGCGCTGGTCACCTGGTCGGACAAGCAGACCCTGGACAGCTCGTTCAAGCGCGGCAAGCCGTTCCAGCTGACCCTCGGCGCCGGCCAGGTCATCGAGGGCTGGGACCAGGGCCTGCTCGGTGTGCAGCAGGGCGCGCGCCGGCTGCTGATCGTGCCGCCGAACCTCGGCTACGGCGCGGGCGGCAACGGCGTCGCGCCGAACGAGACCCTGGTCTTCGTCACCGACGCGGTGCAGGTCGGCCGCTAGCCGCCGCCCAAACAACCGCCGATTGCACGACCGCGAAGGCGGTCAACTACCCTGGTCGGGATGCGTGCGCCGCACCCGGTCAGGGTGCGACGTCCCATGCGGGGACACCACTGAACTACGAACCAAGGAGCATGTCCGTGAAGAGCACCGTCGAGCAGCTGAGCCCGACCCGGGTCCGGATCAACGTCGAGGTGCCCTTCGAGGAGCTGAAGCCCGACTTCGACAAGGCGTACAAGGCGCTGGCCCAGCAGGTCCGCATCCCCGGCTTCCGTCCGGGCAAGGCTCCGGCCAAGCTGATCGAGACCCGCGTCGGCCGTGGCGCCGTGCTGGAGCAGGTCGTCAACGACGCGCTGCCGGGTCGCTACGCCGAGGCCGTGCAGTCCGCCGAGGTCAAGGTCATCGGCCAGCCCGAGATCGAGATCACCAAGATCGAGGACGGCGAAGAGCTGGCGTTCACCGCCGAGGTCGACGTGCGCCCCGAGATCGCGCTGCCGGACTACTCGGGCCTCGAGGTCACCGTCGACGCGTTCACCATCGAGGACGCCGACATCGAGCAGCAGCTCACCTCGCTGCGTCAGCGCTTCGGCACCCTGACCGGTGTCGAGCGCGCCGTGCAGGACGGCGACTTCGTCTCGATCGACCTGTCGGCCACCGTCGACGGCGAGGACGTCCCGGAGGCGGCCACCACCGGTCTGTCGCACGAGGTCGGTTCGGGTCAGCTGATCGAGGGCCTCGACGAGGCGATCACCGGTCTGTCGGCCGGCGAGTCGAAGGAGTTCACCTCCACCCTGGTCGCCGGCGAGCACGCCGGTAAGGAAGCCGTCATCACCGTCACCGTGCAGTCGGTGAAGGAGCGCGAGCTGCCCGAGGCCGACGACGAGTTCGCCCAGCTGGCCAGCGAGTTCGACACCATCGACGAGCTCAAGGAAGACCTGAAGGGCCGCGTCGAGCGCGTCAAGAAGGTCGAGCAGGCCGGTCAGATCCGCGACAAGGTGCTCGACACCCTGCTCGAGACCGTCGAGGTTCCGCTGCCCGAGGCCGTCGTCAAGGCCGAGGTCGACGCGGTGCTGCACGACGCCGTCCACGGCTTCGACCACGACGAGGCCAAGCTGGCCGAGGCGCTCGAGGCGCAGGGCTCCTCTCGCGAGGAGTTCGACAAGGACACCCAGGAAGCCGCCGAGAAGTCGGTCAAGACCCAGCTGCTGCTCGATGCCATCGCCGAGGCCGAGAACACCCAGGTCGGCCAGCAGGAGCTGACCGAGCGAATCCTGTTCCAGGCCCAGCGTTACGGCATGTCGCCGGAGCAGTTCATCCAGCAGGTGCAGCAGGCCGGTCAGCTCGGCGCGGTGTTCGCCGACGTCCGTCGCGGCAAGGCGCTGGCCGGTGTCGTCGGCCAGGTGAAGGTCACCGACTCCGAGGGCAACGTGGTCGACACCACCGAAATGTTCGGTGACCCTGCGGATTCCGCCGAGACCGAGCAGGTCGAGGCCGCCGCCGAATAAGTTTTGTGATGCCGGTGTGACCGGTACCCCACCGAGGGTGCTTGGATTGCGCTGTGAGCGAAGAAGGGCGGTACCGGGAGTTCGGTGCCGCCCTGCTTCGTTACTGTTTGTGACGACGAACCGTATGGCCGTAGCAATCGGTGAGAAGAGAAGGCAGGTATCCGTGACAATCAACCAGGCAGGGGTCATGACAGCCGCTACTGCTGGTCTCAACCTCAGTGATTCGGTGTACGAGCGGCTGCTGCGCGAGCGCATCATCTTCCTCGGCACCCAGGTCGACGATGACATCGCGAACAAGCTGTGCGCGCAGATCCTGCTGCTCTCGGCCGAGGACCCGACCAAGGACATCTCGCTCTACATCAACTCCCCGGGTGGCTCGGTCACCGCGGGTATGGCCATCTACGACACGATGCAGTTCGCCGAGTGCGACATCAAGACCGTCGCGATGGGTCTGGCCGCGTCGATGGGGCAGTTCCTGCTGACCGCGGGCACCAAGGGCAAGCGTTTCGCGCTGCCGCACACCCGGATCATGATGCACCAGCCGTCGGCAGGCATCGGTGGTTCGGCGGCCGACATCGCGATCATGGCCGAGCAGTTCGCCCACACCAAGCGCGAGCTCAACGAGCTGCAGTCGCTGCACACCGGCAAGTCGGTGGAGCAGGTGACCGAGGACGCGGACCGCGACCGCTGGTTCACGGCGAAGGAAGCCCTCGAATACGGCTTCATCGACCACGTGGTCACCCACGCGAACCAGGCGAAGTAACGCCGCCGTCCCCCCTCACTCGAGACAAGCTTGGAGATAAAGATGGCCAACCTCTTCGACCCGCGCGCCGGACATGGCGGCTCCGCTGCGGGCCTCCCGCAGGCGCGCTACATCCTGCCGCAGTTCACCGAGCAGACCTCGTTCGGTGTCAAGACGTCGGACCCGTACAACAAGCTCTTCGAAGAGCGCATCATCTTCCTGGGCAACCAGGTCGACGACGTGTCGGCGAACGACATCATGGCGCAGCTGCTGGTGCTGGAGTCCCAGGACCCCGACCGCGACATCACCATGTACATCAACTCGCCCGGCGGCTCGTTCACCGCGCTGATGGCGATCTACGACACCATGCAGTACGTCCGCCCCGACGTGGTGACGGTCTGCCTGGGTCAGGCCGCCTCGGCCGCTGCGGTGCTGCTGGCCGCCGGTGCCCCCGGCAAGCGCGCCGCGCTGCCCAACGCGCGCATCCTGATCCACCAGCCGTCCTCGGGCGGCGTGCAGGGCCAGGTGTCCGACCTCGAGATCGCCGCGGCCGAGATCGAGCGCATGCGGCGCCTGATGGAAGTCACCATCTCGCGCCACACCGGCAAGTCCGAGGAGCAGGTCCGCAAGGACACCGACCGCGACAAGATCCTGACCGCCGAGGAAGCCAAGGAATACGGCATCGTCGACCAGGTCTTCGACTACCGGAAGCTCAGCGGGCAGAAGTGACACGCCCGGGCCCGTCGCCCGATCTGGGCGGCGGGCCCACCATTTTTCGACCGTGGGCCTCACAATGGTGAGAACCCGCACAACGCTTCACAGAAACATGCGCGAGTTGTCGACCTCTCTCGCGCACACCAGGTACGGTCGACTCAGGGACCATTGCTCTGATTGACGGCACCGAAACGTATTTCCGGCCCAATCGGGGGACGACGGTCGCACTCGGACAAGGAAGTAGGGACCTACGAGATGGCGCGCATCGGAGACGGCGGCGATCTGCTCAAGTGCTCGTTCTGCGGAAAGAGCCAGAAGCAGGTCAAGAAGCTCATTGCGGGCCCCGGGGTCTATATCTGCGACGAGTGCATCGACCTCTGCAACGAGATCATCGAAGAAGAGCTGGCCGAGTCGAGCGAGGTCAAGCTCGACGAGCTGCCCAAGCCCTCGGAGATCCGGGATTTCCTGGAGAACTACGTCATCGGCCAGGACACGGCCAAGCGCACGCTCGCGGTGGCGGTCTACAACCACTACAAGCGCATTCAGGCCGGCGACAAGGGCCGCGACAGCCGCGGCGAGACCGTCGAGCTGGCCAAGTCGAACATTCTGATGCTCGGCCCCACCGGTTGCGGTAAGACCTACCTCGCGCAGACGCTGGCGAAGATGCTGAACGTGCCGTTCGCCATCGCCGACGCCACCGCGCTCACCGAGGCGGGCTACGTGGGCGAGGATGTCGAGAACATCCTGCTGAAGCTGATCCAGGCCGCCGACTACGACGTCAAGCGCGCCGAGACCGGCATCATCTACATCGACGAGGTCGACAAGATCGCCCGCAAGAGCGAGAACCCGTCGATCACCCGCGATGTGTCCGGCGAGGGTGTGCAGCAGGCGCTGCTGAAGATCCTGGAGGGCACCCAGGCGAGTGTGCCGCCGCAGGGCGGTCGCAAGCACCCGCACCAGGAGTTCATCCAGATCGACACCACCAACGTGCTGTTCATCGTGGCGGGCGCGTTCGCGGGCCTGGAGAAGATCATCTCCGACCGCACCGGCCACCGTGGCATCGGCTTCGGCGCCGAGGTCCGTTCCAAGGCCGAGGTCGACACCGACGACCACTTCGCCGACGTGATGCCCGAGGACCTGATCAAGTTCGGTCTGATCCCCGAGTTCATCGGCCGCCTGCCGGTCGTCGCCTCGGTGACCAACCTGGACAAGGAATCGCTGGTCAAGATCCTCTCGGAGCCGAAGAACGCGCTGGTCAAGCAGTACGTGCGCCTCTTCGAGATGGATGGCGTCGACCTGGAGTTCACCACCGACGCCCTCGAAGCGGTCGCCGACCAGGCGATTCTGCGTGGCACCGGCGCTCGTGGCCTGCGCGCCATCATGGAGGAAGTCCTGCTCCCGGTGATGTACGACATCCCCGGCCGCGACGACGTCGCCAAGGTGGTCGTCAACGCCGACACCGTCACCGAGAACGTCCTTCCGACGATCGTCCCCCGCAAGACCCAGCGCACCGAGCGCCGCGAGAAGTCGGCGTAGCGCCCACACAGGCACACGAGAGCGGGCCCGTACTCCGGTGAGGAGTACGGGCCCGCTCTCGTGTGGTGACTAGCTCTCGCGGAAGGCGGGGGCCGCGGAGAGGAGGTCCTCGGCGTCGTCGGTGGGGATTTCGGCGGAGGCGCGAGCGATGGCGGTGCTGTAGCGAGCGCTGGCGGCGTTGTGGATCATCAGGGCCACGCCGATCATGACGGGGGCCACGGCATGCACGGCGGCGTCGTACCAGTGCTTGGCGCTCAGGTGGGGGTAGGTGTTGAGGGCGATGGTGAGCGAGAGCAGGAACAGCTCGGCGACCAGGACCTGGGTCCGGTTGCCCATCACGCCCCACTCGGCGACGCGGGTCGTGCCGATCATGATGATGACCAGGCAGACGCTGATCATGGCCTCCAGGCCGAAGCTGGCCCAGTAGAGCGGGTCGCTCGGCCCGCCGGGGGCGATGTTGTGCTGGACGTTCACCGCCGACCACAGCATGCCGGCGATGACCACGCCGGCCAACGCGCGCAACGACCAGGTGCGGTGCTGGTAGAGCGAGGCCAGCCGGGCACGCGGGTTGGATTCGCGGCGCTGGGCGGCGATGGCCTTGCGGGCCAGCATCACGTCCGCCATCTCGGCCCGCTCCATCTCGGCAGTGGTCTCGCGCAGCCGGTCGGCGTGGGTGGAGGCGGACTTGATCTGCTTCCAGCGCTGGTCGCGCTCGTAGGTGCGGATCTTCTCGGCCAGCTCGCGCTCGGCGCGGAGCTCGTCCTCGGACAGGGCGTCGGTCAGGGCTGGATCGGACTGGTAGGCGATGCGCCGCCTGGCCCGTTCGACCCGGACAGGCAACGCAACGACCTCGTCATCGAGCGGGTGTTCCTCGCGCATCGCAACTCCAGTAAGCAAAGGGTTCGCCGGGTCGCGTCATTCTTGCGCATAGAGCGGGGGAGAGCACAACCGCGGGCCGCATTTCTCGCCGACCCGCCGATGCCGGAAACGTCTGGCGCACAACTGTGTAGCTGTTACCGCACTCGCACGGGGAGACGGTGACGACCGGTGACCGGTCGCGCCCGGGTCGAGGAGCTTCGTTGATCCTCCGTGGTTCGCCGTTGAACCTTGGTCCCGTTTTGTGCTTCTGCTGATGTTTCGTCGCAGCTGGGCGCGGTGTTACGTGGATCACCCGGCGGAGAAGTCGCCGTACTTCGGGGCCCCGTCGGCGCGGTAGCTCGCGATGAGCACGCCGGTGGACGTGGTGCGCGAGTCGGTGAGGGCGAACCCGGTGGGGCGCACCGTCTCGGTGAACAGTCTCTTGCCGCTGCCGAGCACCACCGGGAAGGTCAGCAGGTTCATCGTGTCGACGAGACCGGCCGCGAGCAGGGTCTGGGCGAGTACGCCGCTGCCGTGCATCTGCAATTCCCGGCCGGGGCGATCCTTGAGCGCCGTCACCGCGGCCACGATGTCGCCGTGCAGCAACTCGGTGCCCGCCCAGTCCGCCTCGGTGCGGGTGGTCGTGGCGACGTATTTCGGCAGGGCGTTGAGCTTGGTGGCCACCGGGTTGTCCGGGTCGTCGATCTTCGGCCAGTAGGCCGCGAAGATGTCGTAGGTGCGCCTGCCCAGCAGGAACGCGTCGACCCGGTCGAAGACCGAGTCCATGAAGACGCCGAAGTCGTCGTCGGCGAACGGGGCCGACCAGCCGCCGTGGGTGAAGCCGTCGACGGTATCCTCCTCCGGCCCGCCCGGCGCTTGGTAGACACCATCGATGGTGAGGAACTGGGTCAGGGAGAGCTCCATGGCGACCGTCCTTTCGTCCGTTTCGTCCGTCTTGCAGGTCGTTCACCCATTACGACGGGCCCAGCACGCAAAACTCATCGGCGTATCCTCGCGGTGTGTCGGACTGGTGCTGCCGTTCGGTTGCTGTTTACTCGGTCCGTCAATCAGATGTTCGAGTGACGAGTGGAAGCGGAGGAGACATGGCACTGCCTACGATGACCGCCGAACAGCGCACCGAGGCGTTGGCCAAAGCGGCTGCCGTGCGCAAGGCGCGCTCGGAACTGATCGGCAAGGTGAAGGAGGGCAAGGTCACCGTCGCCGATCTGCTCAAGAAGGCCGACAGCGACGACCTGGTCAAGAAGACCAAGGTCGCTGCGGTGATCAAGGCGCTGCCGGGTGTCGGCCCGGTGAAGGCGGCCAAGCTGATGGATCAGGCCGAGATTCCCGAGGATCGCCGCATCGGCGGCCTCGGCGCTCGCCAGCGCGCGGCGCTGCTCGACGCCCTCGAGGCCTGAGCCGAATCGCGAACCGGCGCCCGTGGACGCACAGCGTGCACGCCACGGGCGTCGGGACAGTTCGGCCGCATGAGCTTTCTCAGACGCAGTAGGTCAGCAGGAAATCGTTGATCCGCAGGCGCCAGCCCGGTTGCAGCTCGATGGGCAGGGTGCCGACGCGCGACCAGCGTTCGGAGTCGGGGGCGGCGAAGAACGTACCGGAGGTGGCGGGGGCTTCCCGGACGAACACCTTGCCACGGTCGGGGGCGACGAAGGCATGGACCCGGGACACGAGCCGGTCGCGTTCGATCAGAATGGGAGTGGCGGCGGCGGCCCGCACAGATTCGTCGCCCGAGGGATTACGGCCCAGGACATAAGGCCGATCCAGGGGGTAACTCAGTCCGTCCTCGGTGACGAGGGCGCCGCGCGAGCTGGTGGGGTGCGGCCCGGACTTGCTCAGCGCGACGGGCTCGGCCCGCTTCGCCGCGTCCAAGGCCTGCGACCACGCCAGCGGGGCGTTGGCGGCGGGGGAATTGCGCGGACCGGTGCTGACGGTCTCGCCGTCGGCGGTCACCGGACGCGAGCCGGTGCTCACGGTTTCGCCGTCGGGACCGCTCGTCTCGGTGGCGGCCACGAAACCGGTTGCCGGGCCCGGGAACCCGGACTCGGCGCTGGGGGTGGCGAAACCCGCGGTCGCCGGCCTGGCCTCGCCGTTCTCGGTGCGATCCGAGTGCGTGCGCAGGGCGCGGAATCCGGTGGCCTCGGTCGGTGGCGGCTCGTCGACGGACTCGATCCGGCGCGGTGCCGGATTGCGGCGTCGGCCGAGAGTGAGCACGAATCCGTTGCCGGTGACGATGCCCGCCCGCAGGTCGGTGCGGGGATTGGCGCTGGTCGGGTCGGCCATCTCGGCGCCGACCGCGATCCGGCGGACGGGTTCGCGGATGATCTCGTCGACCCAGGTGAAGGCGCGGTCGCCGGCCAGGCGGCGGTTGCCCTCGGCGCCGGAGATCTCGGCGATCACCGCGCCGCGCAACAGGATCAGCATCCCGTCGGCGGTCGGGGCGAGGACGCCGAACGGCGGCGGGGCGGACGCGCCGCCGAAGACGACACCGGCCAGTCGCTGGGCCAGTGCGGCGCCGGGCGCCGAGGCCGCGGTGCTCATGGCGACGGTTTCGACCGCGCCGAGTAGTCGGTCGGTGGACGGGGTTTCGCCCGCGAGATACATGACGACGTCGCCGAATCGGGCGACGATCCCGGTACCGGGCACGATGGCCACGGTAGACGAATGCGCGCGCATCAATGCCTCCTTGTCGGACTGGCCTTTGCCAGCATAGATCGACTCGCCGGATGCGGTTGAGGGTTGTGTGCCCGAACAGCGCGCGAGCAGGCCCTCACCGGGTGTTCCGGCAGGTGGTGGACGGGCGTTTCGGGCACCGGTGCACCACTGGCGCAGCGGATTTCGGTCGTGTCGTGATCACCGGGCGAGGCTGTCGAAGCCGTCTGGGCGGCCAACGGTGCGCGATTACGAACAATGTTCGTGTCAAACGTCGTTCGTGGCCCGCGTATGATCGGCGCATGAATGCCGCACCCGTCAGCCGCCGGGCCCGACCGGCGAAAGCTCCGTTGAGCCGTGAGGTCGTCATCGAGACCGGTTTGCGCATCCTCGACACCGACGGCCTGGCCGCGCTCACCATGCGCCGGGTCGCCCAGGAGCTCGACACCGGCGCCGCCTCGCTCTACGTCTACGTCGCCAATCGCGACGACCTGATGACCGGCATGCTCGACCACGTCCTGTCCACCGTGACCACGCCCACCGAGGGCGACTGGCGGCAGCGCCTGACCGCCGTCGTCGCGTCCGCCGTCGAGGTGCTCGGCAGGCACGAGGGGCTGGCGCTGGTCGCGTTCGGCCGGATCCCCACCACCGAGCACGCGCTCGGTCTGATCGAACAGCTGCTCGCCCTGCTGCGCGAAGGCGGCCTCGATCCGGCGACCGCCACCTGGGCCGTGGACCTGATCCACCTGCACATCACCGCCGAGGCCGCCGAGCAGGCGGCCTACAACACCCAGGGCGGCACCGAATCGGAGTACCTCGCCGAGATCGGCAGGCGCTTCGCCGAGCTGCCCGCCGAGCGCTACCCGACCATCGTCGCGCTGCGCGAGCAGATGCTCGCCGGTGACGGCGACGCCCGTGGCCGGTGGGCCTTGCGCGCCATGCTCAACGGCATCCTCGCCACCCCGGTGGACGCGCGATGACCGGCGTCGACCAGCCGGGGATCGCCGCGCGAGCGCAGGCGGGCGGCGGACCCATCCGGCCCGCGACCGAGGCCGAGATCCCGGTGCTGCAGGAGATCGAGCGGCGCGCGGGCGCCCCGTTCGCCGCGGTGGGCATGACCGCGGTCGCCGACGACGACCCGCCGCACGCCGACACCCTGCGCGAATACATCACCGCCGGACGCGCCTGGGTCTGGCCCGACGAGACCGGCCGCGCCATCGGCTACCTGGTGCTCGGCATGGTCGACGGCGAGCCGCACGTGGACCAGGTCTCGGTGGACCCGGCCCACGCCGGGCTGCGCATCGGCAAACGCCTGATCGACCACGCCGTCCGCTGGGCGAAAGACCGTGGGCTGCACGAGATCACCCTCACCACGTTCACCCACGTCCCGTGGAACGGCCCGTACTACGAGCGGCTCGGCTTCTCCTACATCCCGCCCGCCGACGAGACCCCGGAGCTACGAGCCATCCGCGCCGCCGAGATCGCCCACGGCCTCGACGAATGGCCCCGCGCCTGCATGCGCGCCGACCTGGCCACCTGGACCTACGGCTGACGCTCGCCCGGACCGCCGCGCGAAGCAGCGCAGGGTGTCGCGGTCAGCTGCCGACGACGGCCCTGGCGAAAGCGGCTTCCGCTGCCGGGGTCGCGGCGGCACGGTCGTCGGGGACCAGGCCGATGCGGGTGCGGCGGTCGAGCAGGTCGTCGACGGTGAGCGCGCCCTCGTGGCTGATGGCGAAGTCGAATTCGGCGGCGGTGACGTCGATTCCGGGCGCGACCGGTGCGCGCAGCGACGGGTCGGACAGCCAGGCCGAGACGATGCGGCTCGCCTCGCTGCCGTAGCGCTCGATGAGGACCGGGGGCGCGTCGATGCGGTCGCGGGCCGCGCCCGCGACCNATTCCGGGCGCGACCGGTGCGCGCAGCGACGGGTCGGACAGCCAGGCCGAGACGATGCGGCTCGCCTCGCTGCCGTAGCGCTCGATGAGGACCGGGGGCGCGTCGATGCGGTCGCGGGCCGCGCCCGCGACCGCGCCGACCAGCGGGAGCCCGGTGGTGCGGCACGGTGACGCGGCCAGCCCGGCACGGGCGACGGCGGCGTCGACGGCGTCCTGCGCCATCTGCCGGTAGGTGGTGAGCTTGCCGCCGACGACGGTGATCAGGCCGTCGGGGGAGGTGAGGACCGCGTGCTCGCGGGAGATGTCGGCGGTGCTGTCGTCGGCGGTCTCGAGCAGCGGGCGCAGCCCGGCGAAGCGGCCACGGATGTCGGCGCGGGTCAACGGTTCCCGCAGCGCGGTGTTGATGGTGTCGAGCAGGAAGTCGATCTCGGACTCGGTGGGCTGCGGCTCGTCGGGGATCGGGCCGGGCGCCTCCTCGTCGGTGAGGCCCAGGTAGACGCGCCCGTGCGCGGCGGGCAGCGCGAAGACGAAACGGCTGATGCTGCCCGGGACCGGCACCGTCAGCGCGGCGCTCAGGCCGCCGAACACGGCGGCGTCGAACACCAGGTGGGTGCCGCGGCTGGGCCGCAGTTTGATGCTGTGGTCGACCTCGCCCGCCCACACCCCGGTCGCGTTGATCACCGCGCGGGCCCGCACGGTGAGCGTCTCGCCGGTGATCGTGTCGCGCAGCCGGACTGAATCCCCGGTCGCGGTCACGGCTTCCAGCCGGGTGAGCACGGTCGCGCCGTGGGCGGCCGCGGTGCGGGCCAGGGCGACGACCAGTCGCGCGTCGTCGACGAGCTGGCCGTCCCACGCCTGCAGCCCGCCACGCAGTCCCTCGCGGCGCACGGTCGGGGCCAGTCGCAGTGCCTCGGCGGCGGCGACGCGGCGGGAGCGGGGCAGGGTGGCGGCGGAGGTGTGGGCGGCGACGCGCAGCGCGTCACCGGCGGCGAAACCCGCGCGGATGAGCGCACTCTGGGAGAACGTGATGCCGGGCAGCAGCGGCACCAGCTGGGGGAGCGGGCGCACCAGGTGCGGGGCGGTGGTACGCAGCATGACACCGCGCTCGACCGCGCTCTCGTGCGCGATGCCGACCCGCCCGCTCGCCAGGTAGCGCAGGCCGCCGTGCACCAGCTTCGAACTCCAGCGGCTGGTGCCGAACGCGAAGTCGGTGCGCTCGACCAGCAGCGTGCGCAGTCCGCGGGAGGCGGCGTCGAGGGCGACGCCGGCGCCGGTGACGCCGCCGCCGATCACCAGCACGTCGACCTCGGGTCGATCGCCGAGCGCGGTCAGGTCGGCGGTGCGGCGGGTCGCGTGCAGAGCGGCCGTCGAATCAGGAGTCATCACAGTCCTTGTCGCGAGGAGGGAGCAGGTAACCCTCGATCGCCCTCGACAGCTCCGCGTCGAACTGCGCACCGGCCAGCAGCGGTTCCACCGTGCCCGCGGACTGCACCGCGGACTGGGTGATGAGCAGCAGCATGGTCGCCATCTGCTCGGCGTCGCCGGCCCGGATCGAGCCGTCGTCGTGGCCGAGCCGGATCGCGGTCGCGAACAGCTCGATCAGCGTGCGCTGGTTGCGCCCCAGCCTGCCGAACACATAGGTGAGCATGAGGTCGGTGTCGGTCCGGAAGATCTTGGCGAACACCGCGTTCGCCCGGATCGCGGCCGCACCGGCGACGATGCCGCGCACCAGCCGATCCCGGCCGAGGCCGATCTCGGGCATGGTCTCGCCGACGATCGTGCGTAACTCACGGACCAGGAGCTCGGCGATCAGCGACCCGGTGTCGGGCCAGCGCCGGTACACCGTCGGCCTGCTCACCCCGGCGCGGCGCGCCACCTCGGTGAGCGTGGTGCGACGGACACCGAAATCGACGACGCAGGCGCGCGTGGCATCGAGGATCGCCACGTCGGTGGGCGAGAGTTGCTCGTCCGCGTTGGTCGCGATGTCGATCATCGTGCTTCACCCCGGTGTGTTCGGCGGCGCCGGAAGCGGCGCCGTGGTCGAGCTGGAACGCCCAAGGGTATCGAGCGGACCAGCGGGGTCGGTGTCGTGAAGGCGGGGCAGTGACATCCGACAGCGATCGGATGTCGACTCGAGGACATATCGTACTGGTTACTGCTTGACACTATATGTCAGAATGTAACGCATGGTCGAGACGCAACCCGAAAATCCCGGTGCCGCCACCCTGCCGCCGCGTATGGTGTGGGACGCCTGGGGTGTCCCCGCTGGACACCAGCCCCTGTCGGCGCAGATCCGTGGCCTGCTCGCGCAGGTTTTCGGCATCTCGGGCGAGCCGGTGGCGCGTCGCGACGAGGGCGACGTGCCGCTGCGCCCCACCACCCTCACCGACATCGAACGGGCCGGGATCGCCGCCATCGTCGGTGACGAAAATCTCAGCACCGAGAATGTCGTCCGGCTGCGTCACGCCGGCGGCAAGAGCACCCCCGACCTGCTCCGTCGCCGGGCCACCGAACCCCAGGACGCGCCGGACGCGATCGTCTTCCCCGCCGATCACGCGCAGGTCCTCGCGCTGCTGGCCTACTGCTCCGAGCACGGCGTCGCGGTCGTTCCCTTCGGTGGCGGCACCAGCGTGGTCGGCGGCGTCGACCCGGTCCGCGGGCAGTTCGCCACCGTCATCGCGCTGGATCTGCGCAGGCTCGACACCCTCACCGGCGTCGACCCGGTCAGCGGGCTCGCGACCCTCGGCGCCGGCGTCACCGGCCCGCAGGCCGAGAAGCTGCTGAGCGCGCACGGACTGTCGCTGGGGCATTTCCCGCAGAGCTTCGAATTCGCCACCATCGGCGGGTTCGCCGCGACCAGGTCGTCCGGTCAGGCGTCGGCGGGCTACGGCCGCTTCGACGACATGGTCGAGCGCCTTGTCGTCGCCACCCCGCAGGGCACCGTCGAGCTCGGGCGCGCGCCCGCGTCGGCGGCCGGGCCGGATCTGCGGGAGCTGTTCGTCGGCTCCGAGGGCACCCTCGGCATCATCACCTCGGTCACGCTGCGCGTGCACCCGGTGCCCGAGACCACGGCCTATCAGGCCTGGTCGTTCCCCGACTTCGCCACCGGCGCGGCCGCGCTGCGCGCCCTGGTGCAGACCGGCGCCGCGCCGACCGTGCTGCGGCTGTCCGACGAGGCCGAGACGGGGCTGAACCTGGCCCGCTCCGGTGACGTCGGCGGCGCGTCCGTCGCGGGCTGCCTGGCCATCACCACCTACGAGGGCACCGAAGCGCATGTCGCGGCTCGTGCGCTGGAGGCGAGCGGACTGCTCGCCGCCGCCGGGGGCACCGCGCTCGGCGAGGCGCCCGCCCAGCAGTGGGAGCACGGCCGCTTCGCCGCGCCGTACCTGCGCGACGCGCTGCTCGACGTCGGCGTGCTGTGCGAGACCCTGGAGACCGCGACCACCTGGGCCAACCTGTCGAACCTGAAGACCAAGGTGACCGGCGCGCTGATGGACTCGCTCGGCGCGCAGGGCACCCCCGCCCTGGTGATGTGCCACATCTCGCACACCTACCCGACCGGCGCCTCGCTGTACTTCACCATCGTCGCCAAGCAGCTCGACGACCCGATCGCGCAGTGGCGGATCGCCAAGTCGGCGGTCGGTGACGCGATCATCGCCGCGGGCGGCACCATCACCCACCACCACGCCGTCGGCGCCGATCACCGTCCGTGGATGCAGTCCGAGGTCGGTGAGCTCGGCGTTCGCGTGCTGCGCGCGGTGAAACGCGAACTCGACCCCGCCGGGGTGCTCAATCCTGGGAAGCTGGTGCCGTGAGGGAGCTTTGGCGAGTGAACCGTAGGCGCAGCGCGCGTTCGCGAGAGGTGGAGTCGTGAGCGAACTCACGGTGCGGCGGGTCCTCGTCGTCACGAACCCGTACTCGGGGGCGGGGCGGGGCGACGGCGTCGCCGAGGCGGTGCTGGAGCGGTTGCTGACCCAGGGCGTCGAGGTGGCCGAGGTGCGGGCGCCCAGCGCGGCCGAATCGGTCGAGCAGGTCAGAGCGGCCGTCACCAGCGAGCTGCGCAGGCCCGACGCGGTGATCTGCGTCGGCGGCGACGGGCTGATGAATGTGCTGCTGGCCGCGGTCGCGCACAGTACGGTGCCACTGGGTCTGGTGCCGGCGGGCACCGGCAACGACCTGGCCAGGGAACTCGGTATCCCCACCGGTGATCCGGCGGCGGCCATCGACATCGTGCTGCGCGGCCGGGTCCGACACCTCGACCTCGGCCGGATCGAGTCGACGTACGCGACGCCCACCTGGTTCGCCACCGTCGTCGGCACCGGATTCGACGCACGGGTCACCCTGCGCGCCAACAAGATGCGCTACCCGCGCGGCCCGCTGCGCTACACCGTGGCCGCGGTGGCCGAGCTGATGCGCGGCTACACGCTGCCGTTCACGATCGAGCTGTCGGGGCTGGCGCCCGGCGCGCTCGACAATCCCGAGGGCGAGCACGCGGTCGTGCACACCGATGCGGTGATGGCCCCGATCGGCAACACCCGCACCTACGGCGGCGGCATGCTGGTGTGCCCGGACGCACTCGCCGACGACGGCTACCTCGACATCACGGTGGTCGGCGCCGTCTCCCGGCTCGAGATGGCGCGGCTGCTACCCGCGCTGTCGGCGGGCAAGCGCATCGATCATCCGTCGACCAAGCGCTACCGCGCGCGCCGGATCACCGTCAGCGCCGACGGCGGCTACGCCACGGCCGACGGTGAGCCGGCTGGGATGCTGCCGGTCACCGTGCAGGCGATGCCGGGCGCGCTGACGGTCCTGGTTCCCTAGGCAGGCGCGGCCCGCCCTGCTGCCCCGGACGCGTGCTGACAGCGTGGTCTGCCGCGCACCCGCGGTCGGGCTGCGCCGTCGCGCGTGCCGGGCCGCGGGTGGTCGGGTTGTTCGCACCGGTGCTCGACGCGCGCCAGGGCGACGGCCGGCAACTCGGCACAGGCGGCGGATGGCGGCTCAGGCGGCGTCGAAGGTGACGCGGGTGACCGCGCTGAGGGCCGGGCGGTCGACGATCACCACCGACGCCGACTCCAGCGGTTCCGAGACCGGGCGGAGCGGGCCGTCGCCGCGCGCGCCGAGGGCGCTCATCAGCTGCTCCCATCGGCGGCAGTGCGCGGTGAACGCCACCCCGTTGACCCGTCTGCCCCGGGTGATCTGCCCGTGTCTGGCCTGCGTCGCGGGCACATCGATCAGCACCATGTGCAGTTCCCGGTGCTCCTCGCGGGCCCAGCGCGCGATCAGCCTGCGGCTCCAGCCGAAGGTGGCACAGTCGTGGATGGCCACCGGCCCGTCGGCGGTGCGCAGCGCGCGGCGGATGGCGCGGTAGTGCGCGAGGTGCACCAGCGGCCGCCACAGCGGGTAGGGCAGCAGGCCGAGCCGGTGCCGGAGCCGGTTGCGGGTGTGCTGGGAATCGAGCACCAGCGCGCCCGAGGCTGCGCGCACCGGCTGCTCGGCCTCTGGTCCGGCGGCGAAGAACCGGTGTAGCGCAGTGGATTTGCCCGCGCCGGGCACACCGGCGAAGACCAAGACGCTGGCAGCGGGGTACTGGAGCTCGTCGACCTCGCCCGCGCGGAGGTCGAGCAGCGCGGTCGGACGGACGGTCCGGATGCGCGCGGCGCGGGGCGGGGGAGATGCGGCGGAATCGAGCGGGGGCGTCACCCTCTCCAGACTCCGGTAAAACGGACAATTCGGCAATCGGGGATTTCCCCGATCTTCGCCAAAGCAGCTTGGCTCACAACGACTTCCGCGTGTCGTTGGGTCCTGGGAACAAGAGTTACTCGCGCGGCAACCAGAAACTGAGAATTGCCTATGGATTCCCCTGGCCACGCCGAATCGCCGGTAGTATCACAGGGGTAGACGGAGTCTTCGGTGTCCCTCATCCACCGAAGATTCCGTCTCTGTTTTTTCGGCGGTGCCGCGCTGTGGCGGGGGGCGTCAATAGCTTTGCCGGGGCCCCTTAGGATTGGTGGGTGACCAGCGCAGCCCCAGACAACTCGCGTAATCGTGCCGATGCCCTGCCCAAGAGCTGGAACCCCGGCGAGGTAGAGGCCGACCTGTACGAGGGCTGGGTAGCCGCCGGATACTTCGGCGCCGACGCGACCAGCGGCAAGCCCGCCTACTCGATCGTGCTGCCACCGCCGAACGTCACCGGCACCCTGCACATGGGCCACGCCCTCGACCACACCCTCATGGACACCCTCACCCGCCGCAAGCGGATGCAGGGCTACGAGGTGCTGTGGCTGCCCGGCATGGACCACGCGGGCATCGCGACCCAGACCGTGGTGGAGAAGCAGCTCGCCGCCGACGGCAAGACCAAAGAGGACTTCGGCCGCGAGCTGTTCATCGACAAGGTGTGGGACTGGAAGCGCGAGTCCGGCGGCGCGATCCAGTGGCAGATGCGCGCGCTCGGCGACGGCGTCGACTGGAGCCGCGACCGGTTCACCATGGACGAGGGCCTTTCGCGCGCCGTCCGCACCATCTTCAAGCGCATGTATGACGCGGGGCTGATCTACCGGGCCGAGCGCCTGGTGAACTGGTCGCCGGTGCTGAAGACCGGCATCTCCGATCTCGAGGTGGACTACAAGGACGTCGAGGGCGAGCTCGTCTCGCTGCGCTACGGCTCGCTCGACGACAACGAACCGCACGTCGTGGTGGCCACCACCCGGGTCGAGACGATGCTCGGTGACACCGCCGTGGCCGTGCACCCCGACGATCCGCGCTACGCCGCGATGATCGGCACCACCGTCTACCACCCGATCACCGGCAGCCAGATCCCGATCATCGCCGACGACTACGTCGACCCGGAGTTCGGCACCGGCGCGGTGAAGATCACCCCCGCGCACGACCCCAACGACTTCGAGATGGGCCTGCGGCACAACCTGCCGATGCCGACGATCATGGACGAGGGCGGCCGGATCACCGGCACCGGAACCGAATTCGACGGCATGGACCGCTTCGAGGCCCGCGTGAAGGTGCGCGAGCGCCTGGCCGCCGAGGGGCGCGTGGTCGCCGAGAAGCGGCCCTACGTGCACAGCGTCGGCCACTCCGAGCGTTCCGGCGAGCCGATCGAGCCGCGCCTGTCCATGCAGTGGTGGGTCAAGGTCGAGTCGCTGGCCAAGGCCGCGGGCGACGCCGTCCGCGACGGGGACGTGAAGATCCACCCCGCCAGCCAGGAACCGCGCTGGTTCGATTGGGTCGACAACATGCACGACTGGTGCATCTCGCGGCAGCTGTGGTGGGGCCATCGCATTCCGATCTGGTACGGCCCCGAAGGCGAGATCGTCTGCCTCGGACCCGATGAGGAAGCGCCCGAGGGCTGGGTGCAGGACCCCGACGTGCTCGACACGTGGTTCTCCTCGGGCCTGTGGCCGTTCTCCACGATGGGCTGGCCCGAGGCCACCCCGGAGCTGGCGAAGTTCTATCCGACCAGCGTGCTCGTCACCGGTTACGACATCCTGTTCTTCTGGGTGGCCCGGATGATGATGTTCGGCATGTTCGTCAGCGACGACCCGGCGCTCACCGTCGGCAAGGGCGGGCAGAAGCAGGTGCCGTTCGAGGACGTCTTCCTGCACGGCCTGATCCGCGACCAGCACGGCAAGAAGATGTCGAAGTCGCGCGGCAACGGCATCGACCCGCTGGACTGGATCAACTCCTACGGCGCCGACGCGTTGCGCTTCACCCTGGCCCGTGGCGCCCAGCCGGGCGGTGATCTCTCGGTCGGCGAACCGCACGCGCTGGCCTCGCGCAGCTTCGTCACCAAGCTGTTCAACGCCACCAAGTTCGCGCTGATGAACGGCGCTCGCTCGGGTGAGCTGCCGCCGCGCGAGACGCTGACCGACACCGACCGCTGGATCGTCGACCGGCTCGACGAGGTGCGCGCCGAAGTGGACGCCGCCTTCGACGCCTACGAGTTCGGCAAGGCCTGCGAGGCGCTGTACCACTTCGCCTGGGACGAGCTGTGCGACTGGTACCTGGAACTGTCCAAGGTCCAGTTCGCCGAGTCCGACGCCCGCGCCGAGAGCACCGCGGTGGTGCTCGGCACGGTGCTCGACGCGGTGCTGCGCCTGCTGCACCCGGTGATCCCGTTCGTCACCGAGACCCTGTGGAAGGCGCTGACCGGCGGCGAATCGGTGGTCGTCGCCCCGTGGCCGACTGCCGGCGGCGTGGCCACCGACACCGTGGCCGCGCAGCGGGTCGCCGACGCGCAGCGCCTGATCACCGAGATCCGCCGCTTCCGCAGCGACCAGGGCCTGGCCGACAAGCAGAAGGTGAAGGCCACGCTGGTGGGCCTCGCCGAGGCCGGGCTCGGCGAGTTCACCGGCTCGGTGGCCAACCTGGCCCGGCTGACCGAGCCCGGTGACGATTTCGCCACCACCGCCGAGGTGCAGGTCCGCCTGTCCGGCGCGACGGTCACCGTGCAGCTCGACACCTCCGGCGCGATCGACCTCGACGCCGAACGCCGCAGGCTGGAGAAGGACCTCGCGGTCGCGCAGAAGGACCTCGACACCACCACGGCCAAGCTCGGCAACGAGGCATTCCTGGCCAAGGCGCCGCAGCAGGTCGTCGACAAGATCACCGGGCGTCGGGATGTGGCCGCGGCCGAAGTCGCGCGCATCGGTGCCCGGCTGGCGGAGCTGAGCGGCAAGTGAACGACGAGCCGGAGCCGCAGTACGAGGCCGACGACCACCGCCGGGCTCCGCTCGGCGCCGGACCGTCGCCCGTCGACCTGGCCGAGATGGCGCTGGTCGAGGCCGAGCTGGACAAGCGCTGGCCCGAGACCAAGATCGAGCCGTCGCTGACCAGGATCAGCACGCTGATGGATCTGCTGGGCAACCCGCAGCGCAACTATCCGGCGATCCACGTCGCGGGCACCAACGGCAAGACCTCGGTGACCCGGATGATCGACGCCCTGCTCACCGCGCTGCACCGGCGCACCGGCCGGATCACCAGCCCGCACCTGCAACTGGCGACCGAGCGGATCAGCGTCGACAACGCGCCGATCAGCCCCGCCCGGTACGTGGAGACCTTCCGCGAGCTCGAGCCCTACATCGCGATGATCGACCAGCAGTCCGAGGCGGCCGGCGGCCCGGCGATGAGCAAGTTCGAGGTGCTCACCGGCATGGCCTTCGCCGCCTTCGCCGAGGCGCCGGTCGACGTGGCCGTCGTGGAGACCGGCATGGGCGGTACCTGGGACGCCACCAATGTGATCGACGGGCAGGTCGCGGTGATCACCCCGATCGGCCTGGACCACACCGAGTACCTCGGCCCCGACCTCGCCTCGATCGCGGGGGAGAAGGCCGGGATCATCAAGCGCGCCCCCGAGGCGCTGATCCCGGTCGACACCGTCGCGGTGATCGCCGAGCAGGAGCCCGAGGTGATGGACGTGCTGCTGCGTCGCGCCGTCGAGGCCGACGCCGCGGTCGCCCGCGAGGGCGCGGAGTTCCGGGTGCTGGAGCGGGCCGTCGCGGTCGGCGGCCAGTTGCTGACGCTGCAGGGGCTCGGTGGCGTCTACGACGAGATCTTCCTGCCGCTGCACGGCGAGCACCAGGCCCGCAACGCCTCGCTCGCGCTGGCCGCGGTGGAGGCGTTCTTCGGCGCGGGCGCGGATCGGCAGCTCGACATCGAGGCCGTGCGCGCGGGCTTCGCGAGCGCGGCCAGCCCGGGCCGGATGGAGCGGATGCGCAACGCGCCGACCATCTTCGTCGACGCGGCGCACAATCCGGCGGGGGCGACGGCGCTGGCGAACACCCTCACCACCGAGTTCGACTTCCGCAAGCTGGTCGGCGTCGTCGCCGTGCTCGCGGACAAGGACGCGGCGGGCATCCTCGACGCGCTGGAACCGGTCTTCGACGAGATCGTGGTCACCAGCAACGGTTCGCCACGGGCGATGGACGTCGACGCGCTCGCCGACCTGGCCGTGCAGCGCTTCGGCGACGAGCGGGTGATCACCGCCGAGACCTTGCCCGACGCGCTGGAGTCGGCGATCGCCCTGGCCGAGCAGGCCGGCGACGACGGTGACGTGATCTCGGGCGCAGGCGTTGTCGTCACGGGCTCGGTGGTGACCGCGGGCGCCGCGCGCGCCCTGTTCGGAAAGGCTCCGGCATGAGCAGCACGAGTGAGGTTCCACCCCCGGCCACCGACCCGTGGAAGGGTCTGCGCGGGGTGATGGCGGGCACCCTGGTCCTCGAGGCCATCGTGGTGCTGCTGGCGCTGCCGGTGGTCGCCGACGTCGGCGGCGGGGTCACCTGGTTCTCCGGCACCTACCTGGTGGCGCTCGCGCTGCTGATGATCCTCGGCGCGGGCGTGCAGCGGAAGCCGTGGGCGATCCCGTTCAACCTCGGCCTGCAGGTGCTGCTGCTGGCGGGCACGTTCATCCACCTGTCGATCGGGATCATCGGGCTGGTGTTCGTCGCGGTGTGGGCGTTCATCCTCGTGCTGCGCTCGGACGTGCAGCGCCGGATGGACGCGGGGCTACTGCCCAGTCAACGAATGGGTGGCCGAACTGACACGAGTTCGGCTCCGGGCGGCGACGCCGGTTAGAGTGACGCCGTGACTGAGCAGACTTTGGTACTCATCAAGCCGGACGGCGTCTCCCGTGGCCTCGTCGGCGAGGTGCTGGCCCGTATCGAGCGCAAGGGCCTGACCCTCGAGGCGCTGGAGCTGAAGAACGTGTCGACCGAGCTCGCCGAGGAGCACTACGCCGAGCACGCCGAGCGCCCCTTCTTCGGCTCGCTGATCGAGTTCATCACCTCGGGCCCCGTCGTCGCGGCCGTCTTGTCCGGTCCGCGCGCGATCGCGGCCTTCCGTCAGCTCGCCGGCGGCACCGATCCGGTCGAGAAGGCCACCCCGGGCACCATCCGTGGCGACTTCGGCCTGGAGACCCAGTTCAACCTCGTTCACGGTTCCGACTCGCCCGAGTCCGCCAAGCGCGAGATCGCGCTCTGGTTCCCCGAATTCCCTGCCTGAACGGTCAGCGCCCGGAGGCGGTAGCGCAGCGTAACCACGCAGGGCGCCCGGTCAGGCAGTTTCGGATGCTGCCTGAACGCGCTGTACTCGCTCGTCGCGTCCGGTGTGGACGCGACGAGCTCGAGCGGCCGAGGTTCGCGGGAGTTGCGCCGATGGCGATCCCCGCGCGAACCGTATGGGATACTGACTATGGATGTGTTCGTCACCGATGCTCGAACAGGGCGGTTGGTGACAGCCTGTCGCGCAGGTACGCGACGGCGGTGACGGACATGACCGGATGACACCGCGGTTGGATGCCGATCATCGCTGCCACGGACGACCCTGTTGCTGGGGTTGCCCGCGCAGGCACGCTGGATGAGCGCTCGGAACGCGGAGTCACGCCGCACAGCCAGGCGCCGCGTGACCGGTTGGCCCGCCAGAAGATCGATCGAGGTGCGACCGGACACGCGGGGCGAGACCAGATGACCCTCGTACCATCGGGTACGAGGTGCACGGACGATGCCCCCGCGTCGGCCGCGTCACTCCCGTACCGGGGATGGACGCGCCCGGGGGCCCGAGGAGACTTCGTGGCCGATACAGAGCCGCTGGACACAACACAACAGGATGCCGATCAATTGCCGGAGCGAATTCGAGTTCATGCACTGGCCAAGCGGTTGGGAGTGACCAGCAAACGCATCCTGGCCAAACTGGCCGAACTGGGGGCCGAGGCGCGCAGCGTCCAATCGAATGTGGATCGCGCGGTCGCCGAGACCGTGCGCGACGCGATCGCCGCCGCTGACGCCGATACCGGCGAATCCCCGGCATCCACCCCCGCGACGGCGACCCCGCCGTCGACCGCCCCCGTCGCCGAGCAGCCGGCCGACACGACCACCGCGCCCGCGCCGATGTTCTCGGCACCCGAGGTCGCGCGGACCGACGAAGTCTTCGCCGCCATGGCCGACGACGCGCACACCGGTCTGTTCACCCACCGCCCGGTCGAGGAACCGGCGGTGGTCGAGCCGGTCAGCTTCGAGGCGCCCGCCTTCACCGCGCCGCTGTTCCTGCCGCCGGACGCCACCGCCGCCGAGGAGGCGCGTAAGCGCCGCCGCGCCGAGCGGACCGTCAAGCGGACCGAGGAGCCGGTCGAGGAGATCGAGGCCGAGGCCGAGCCGGTCGAGGACGAGTCCGACGCCGCCGGGGACACCGGCGACCACGACGCCGACGGGCAGCCGCGTCGCCGTCGCCGGGGC
>NZ_JBCGFB010000080.1:0-28807 GCF_038752175.1 Nocardia sp. No.11
CGCCGCGGCCGCGGCCTGCGGGGGCAGGACGACGGCCGGGTAGCGGGCCGGGAACTGCTGGGCGGTGGGCAGCAGATCGGCGAGCGCGCCGTCGATGTGCCGCACCGCCATCGCGCTCTGGGCGACCGGCGTGCCGTCGATGCTCTGTCCACACCCGGTCACCGCCAGCCCGGCGAGCACCACCGAGCAGGCGAGGGTCCGGCGCCGCTGCCCGGGGCGCCGGACCCGATCGCCGCCATGGGCCGGTGTCGTCTCCGCCACGTTCACCCCTCCCACTGTGCCCCACCGGGCCGGTCGGGGCGTCATCGCCACGCCGCACGGGAATGTCGAGGCAGCGGTGGCTGTTGTGTAGCAGGACGAGCCGTCCTCCGGCCGTGTGCGATGCGTCTGCTCGCGTGGGGGACAATGGAGAAACGCCTCCCCCGCCGCGAGCGTTGGTGGACCGCGCAGGAAGGAGTACGCGATGGATGATCAGTCGCACATGTACGAGCTGGAGTTCCCGGCACCGCAGCTGTCGTCGGACGACGGCGCCGGTCCCGTGCTGGTGCACGGCCTGGAAGGTTTCACCGACGCCGGTCACGCCGTGCGCCTGGCGACCACCCACCTGCGCGAGAGCCTGGAATCCGAACTCGTCGCTTCCTTCGACGTCGACGAGCTGCTCGACTACCGCTCGCGCCGTCCGCTGATGACGTTCAAGACCGATCATTTCGCCGAGTACGCCGAACCCGAGCTGAACCTGTGGGCGCTGCGCGACACCGCCGGCACCCCGTTCCTGCTGCTGGCCGGCCTGGAACCGGATCTGCGCTGGGAGAAGTTCACCACCGCGGTGCGGCTGCTGGCCGAACAGCTCGGCGTGCGCCGCACGATCGGCCTGTCGGCGATCCCGATGGCGATCCCGCACACCCGTCCGCTCGGCGTCACCGCGCACTCCTCGGACCGTTCGCTGATCGGCGATCACCAGCGCTGGCCCGGTGAGCTGCAGGTGCCCGGCAGCGCGTCCTCGCTGCTCGAATTCCGGATGGCCCAGCACGGACACGAATCGCTCGGGTTCTCCGTGCACGTGCCGCACTATCTGGCCCAGACCGACTATCCCGAGGCCGCCCAGACCCTGCTGGAGAACGTCGCCGACAGCGCGGGCCTCGAACTGCCGCTCACCGCGCTGGGGGAGGCCGCCGCGCGGGTGCGCGAGCAGGTCGCCGAGCACATCGCCGGCAACGAGGAGGTCGAGACGGTCGTGACGGCGCTGGAACGCCAGTACGACAGTTTCGTCACCGCCCAGGAGAGCCAGTCCAGCCTGCTGGCGGGCGACGGTGAACTGCCCAGCGGCGAGGAGCTCGGCGCCGAGTTCGAGCGCTTCCTCGCCGAACAGGGCGGTTACGGCGACACCTCCCGCGACAGCGAGGACTGAACCGCCGGGCCGTGCGCAGGTCTGGGCACGGCGACGCCCGCCTCGCCCACTAGGGTGGTCGGAGTGGATCTGACCGACCTGCTCGAAATCCCCGGGACCGACGCCGACGCGCTCTACGAGTCGTTCGCGGCGTGGGCCGCCGAGCAGGGCACACCCCTGTATCCGGCGCAGGACGAGGCGCTCATGGAGCTGGCCTCGGGATCCAACGTGATCCTGGCGACGCCGACCGGATCGGGCAAGTCCCTGGTCGCGGTCGGCGCGCACCTGTTCGCGATGGCCAACGGGCAGCGCAGCTACTACACCGCGCCGATCAAGGCGCTGGTCAGCGAGAAGTTCTTCGCGCTGTGCGAGGTGTTCGGCGCGGCGAACGTCGGCATGGTCACCGGTGACGCCGCGGTCAACGCCGACGCCCCGATCATCTGCGCGACGGCGGAGATCCTGGCGAACCTGGCACTGCGCGAGGGCGCGGCCGCCGAGGTCGGCCAGGTGGTGATGGACGAATTCCACTTCTACGCCGATCCCGATCGCGGCTGGGCCTGGCAGGTGCCGATCATCGAGCTGCCGCGCGCGCAGTTCCTGCTGATGTCGGCGACACTGGGCGAGGTCGACTTCTTCGCCGAGGATCTCGAGCGCCGCACCGGCCGCTCGACCGCGGTGGTCGCGGGCACCGAACGCCCTGTCCCCCTGACGTTCTCGTACGTGCGCACCCCCGTCACCGAGACGCTCGAAGAGCTGGTGACCACCCATCAGGCGCCGGTGTATGTCGTGCACTTCACCCAGGCCGCCGCGCTGGAACGCGCCCAGGCGCTGACCAGCGTGAACTTCGCCACCCGCGCCGAGAAGGACGCGATCGCCGCCGCCATCGGCGAATTCCGCTTCGCCGCCGGCTTCGGCAAGACCCTCTCGCGGCTGATCCGCCACGGTATCGGCGTCCACCACGCCGGCATGTTGCCCAAGTACCGCAGGCTGGTGGAGAAGCTCGCCCAAGACGGCCTGCTGAAGGTGGTGTGCGGCACCGACACCCTCGGCGTCGGCATCAACGTGCCGATCCGCACGGTGCTGCTGACCGGGCTCACCAAGTTCGACGGGGTGCGGACCCGCAGGCTCAAGGCCCGCGAGTTCCATCAGATCGCCGGCCGCGCCGGCCGCGCCGGATTCGACACCATGGGCACCGTCGTCGTGCAGGCGCCCGAACACGAGGTGGAGAACGCGCGCCTGATCGCCAAGGCGGGCGACGATCCGAAGAAGCAGCGAAAGGTGCAGCGCCGCAAGCCGCCCGAGGGTTTCGTGTCCTGGAGCGAGGAGACCTTCGACCGGCTCGTTGCCGCGCAGCCCGAGCCGATGGTGTCGCGTTTCGCGGTGACCAACGCGCTGCTGCTCAACGTGATCGCCCGGCCAGGCAACTGCTTCGACGCCATGCGCCACCTACTCGAGGACAACCACGAGCCGCGCCCGGCCCAGCGCAAACACATCCTGCGTGCCATCCGGCTCTACCGGGCGCTGCGCGATGCCGTTGTGGTGCAACAACTCTCCGAGCCCGACGCGCAGGGTCGGATGGCCCGGCTCACCGTCGACCTCCAGCGTGACTTCGCTCTCGATCAGCCGCTCTCGCCGTTCGCGCTGGCGGCCTTCGAACTGCTCGATCGCGACAGCCCCACCTACACCCTCGATGTCGTCTCGCTGATCGAGGCGACCCTGGAGGACCCCCGGCAGCTGCTGATGGCCCAGCAGCACAAGGCGCGCGGGGCCGCCGTGGCCGAGATGAAGGCCGACGGCATCGAATACGAGGAGCGCATGGAGCTCCTGGAAGAGGTCACCTGGCCCAAGCCGCTGGCCGAGCTGATCGAGCCCGCCTTCGAGACCTACCGGGCCGGGCATCCGTGGGTCTCGGAGTTCGCGCCGTCACCGAAGTCGGTGGTGCGCGACATGATCGAGCGCGCGATGACCTTCGCCGAGCTGATCTCGTTCTACGAGCTCGCCCGCTCCGAGGGTGTGGTGCTGCGCTACCTCGCCGATGCCTACCGCGCGTTGCGCCGCACGGTGCCCGACGCGGCCCGCACCGAGGAGCTCGACGATCTCGTCGAGTGGCTGGGCGAGCTGATCCGCCAGGTGGATTCGAGCCTGCTCGACGAATGGGAGCAGCTCACCAATCCGGGCGCGGAGAACGACGCCGAGCAACTCGCCTTCGGCGCGGAGTCGGTGCGCCCGATCTCGGCCAACGAGCGCGCCTTCCGGGTGATGGTGCGCAACGCCATGTTCCGCCGGGTCGAGCTGGCCTCGCGACAGCGCTGGTACGACCTCGACGAGCTGAGCCCGGGCCCGGACTGGGCCGAGGATTTCGCCCCCTACTTCGACGAGTACGCCACGATCGGCACCGGCCCCGACGCCCGCGGCCCGCAGCTGTTCCAGGTGGAGCAGCGGCCCGGCTTCTGGCATGTGCGCCAGGTCCTCGACGACCCCGCGGGCGACCACGGCTGGGCACTGACGGCCATCGTCGATCTGGAGGAGTCCGACGCCGCGGGCGAGGTGGTGTTCGACGAGGTCACGGTGTCGGCGGGCTGACTGATACCCGTTCCCTATCGTCGAAAATGACGAATGTTTGACGGATTCGTTGTTGGGTAGGCGCCGCTGATACTCTCTCCCGGCCGCCGACCGAAAGTTCAACTATGCCCGAATCCCCGTACCTTGTCATCTACCCCGAACGGGTACGTGCCAATTACCGAGCTCTCGCCGCCGCCGTGTCGGCGCGGCGCAGCCGGGGCACCCGGATCAGGTACGCGGTGAAAGCGGCACCGGTCGACGAGTTGCTGACGCTGCTCGACGTCGAGGGCGCCGAGTTCGATGTCGCCAGCATCGGCGAGATCGAGCAGGCACTGCGCCTGGGGATCGACGCGGCCAAGCTCTGCTACGGCAATCCCATCAAGAAGAGCGCCCACATCGCGCGCGCCTTCGCCCTGGGTGTGCGCCGCTACGCCTTCGACACCGAGGACGACCTGCTGCGCATCGCCGAGCACGCGCCCGGCGCGGAGGTCGAGTGCCGGTTCCTGTCCTCGGCGCCGGAGTCGCGCACCCCCTTCGGCACCAAGTTCGGCTGCGCGCCCAGCGAGGCGCTGCGGCTGCTGGTGCGCGCCCGCGATCTGGGCTTGGCGGTGGGTGGCCCGTACTTCCACGTCGGCTCCCAGCAACTCGATCCGGCCGCCTGGCGGATCGGTATCCGCCAGGCCGGTGAGATCGTGACCGCGTTGGCGGACAAGGACATTCACGTCGCCGCGGTCAACGTGGGCGGCGGTCTGCCGATCTCCTACGCCGACGCGGCCCCCGAGCTCGACGCGATCGCGGCCGCCATGACCGCGGCCGCCGCGCAGTACCTGCCCGAGTCCACCGGCCTGGTCGTCGAACCCGGCCGCGCGCTGGTGGGCAACGCGGGCACCATTCACGCCGAGGTCGTCGGCGTGCGATTCGCGCCGGATGGCCGGCGCTGGGTGTATCTCGACATCGGCCGATACAACGGTATGGCCGAGACGGAGAACGAGTACATCGCCTACCGGTTCGTCACCGATCGCGACGGCGATCCGGTCGACGAGGCGGTGGTCGCGGGTCCGACCTGCGACGGCGACGATGTACTGTATCAACGCACGAAGGTCCTTCTGCCGACCACGTTGCGAGCCGGTGATCAGATCCAGATCCTCGACACCGGCGCCTATACCGCGAGTTATTCGTCGGTGTCCTTCAATGGTTTTCCGCCCTTGACCGTTCATGTCTCGGGCGCTGAGCGAGAGTGAGTTTGCCCATGACGGCGGAATTCACCGGCTGGCACGTGCTGGCCGAGTTCGGTGGTGTCGACACAGACCTGTGTGACGATCTCGAACGACTCGAATCGGCGTTGCGTGAGTCTCTGATCGCGGCGGGCGTCACCATCTGCGATGTCGTTCACAAAAAGTTCGATCCGCAGGGGGTGACCGTCCTCGCCCTGTTGTCGGAGTCCCACGCCTCGATTCACACCTATCCGGAGTCCGGCGACATCTTCGTCGACGTCTTCACCTGCGGCAGCATCGGCGCGGGCGCGACGAAGGCGGTAGAACTCCTGCGAGACAAGTTGTCTCCCAAGGATGTTCGGATGAAGGTCGTCCAGCGCGGCCACGGGGCCGAGAAGATCTACGAACCGGTGGGCGACGGCCTGACCCGGATCTGGGATCTGCACGAGGTGATCGTGGACACGAACACCCCGTTCCAGCACATGGTGATCGCGCGCACCGATCAGGGCATCTCCCTGTTCTCCGACGACGACCGCCAGTCCACCGAGTTCTCCCAGGTCACCTACCACGAGGCCATGATGGTCCCGGCGTTCGTGCTGGCCGAGAAGCTGGACCGGGTGCTGATCATCGGTTCCGGTGAGGGCGTGGCCTCGCAGATGTCGGTGGCGGCGGGGGCGACCCTGGTCGATCACGTCGATATCGACCAGCGCGAGGTCGAGCTGTGCGCCCGGCACCTGCCCTACGGCTACACCCCCGAGGAACTGGCGGCCGCGGTCGCCGGTGAGGGTCCGGTGCACGTGCACTACGCCGACGGCTGGGACTTCCTGGCCAACGCGCAGGAGGCGGGCACCCGTTACGACGTGATCGTCATCGATCTGCCCGACGAGCGCGTCGAGGACGCCCAGCACAATCGCCTCTACGAGTCGGAGTTCCTGTCCCGATGTAAGGCACTGCTGGCGCCCGGCGGCGTGCTGTCGGCCCAGGCCGGCTGCGCGACCATGTGGCGCAACGAGACCCTCAAGCGTTCGTGGGGTCGGTTCCACGAGCAGTTCGCCACCGTGGTCCCCTACGGCAGCGACGAGCACGAGTGGACCTTCCTGTTCGGCCTGAACGAGAAGATCGAGGACCCGGTCCGCGGCATGACCGACCGCCTGGCCCTGCTCCCCTACCGCGCCGAGACCATCGACGCGCGCGCCCTCGAGCGCGGCGCGATCGAGCCCTACGCCCTGCGCGCCTGAGCTCGCTCGCGACAGACGACTGAAGGCGGTGCCCCGGATTGCCGGGGCACCGCCTTCGTCGTGGCGGCGGCCGATCATCGCCGGGCTCTCGATTCCGGTGCCGTGGGGCACCGAATGTTGGCACTATGCGAAGGCATGCTCCGACAGAATCGAGTCCGCTCATGACACCGACACCGTTGTCCGCCGCCGGTCTGATGCCGGTCCGTGTGCCGTCGGACCACCGCCCCCGCCTGGACGCGCTGTCGCGGGCCGGCCTCACCGAGTTCCGCGCGATGTTCGACTCGGCGCCCGAGGTGACGGCGAGCGATTTCGCCCGGCTGGACGGTGATGTGACCATGCGATCGTTCCCCGGGTCCGCCGAACGCGTGCTCGGGCCGGTGATGGCGCGGCCGTCGTATTTCTGGGTGGCGAAGTCGTTTCGTCACGTGGACGGCGAGATGGCGGTGGGACACAATGTCTTCCGCCTGCTGGGCGGGATGCGGGCCCTGAATTTCGTGGCGACCGTGGGTGCTTCCGTGCTCGACGGGCGTCCGGCGGTGCTGTTCGACTACGACGATCCGCGGGTCGGTTCGCGCAGGCCCGCCCGGCGGATCTACGACGAACTGCGCGAGGTCGAACCGGATCTGTGGCTGGGGCCGAGCTACTTCGTGAGCGGCTCGAAGCGAATCCCGATGGGCTGGTTCGCCCTCGACGCCTCGGTGCCGTTCGACGGCCCGGCCTGACACAGCGGTGGGGGGGGGGGGGGGGGGGGCCNTCGACGCCTCGGTGCCGTTCGACGGCCCGGCCTGACACAGCGGTGCGCCGGGCGCGGGAGAACCCACGCCCGGCGCACCGCCGCGCACTCAGTCGCGGGCCGCGCGTCGCGCGCGATACTCCGCGACGTTGACCCCGCCGACACCCCAATCCGTGAGCGCCACTTCGTCGATCACCACATAGGTGCTGTCGGGCGACTTGCCGAGCACCTCGAACAGCAGATCGGTGACGCCCTTGATCAACTGCCCCTTCTGCTCCGGGGTGACCCCTTCATCGGTGACCTTGATATTCACGTACGGCATGGTTGGTTTCCTTTCTACGCCGCTCTACCCGAAATGAACCCGCCGTCGACGGGGAGGATGTGGCCGGTGACGAACTCGGCATCGGTCAGGTACAGCACGGCCGCGGTGGTGTCGGCGACTTCACCGATCCGGCCGAGCAGGGCCGCGCTCGCGGCGGCGCGCTCGTCGCCGTCACCGAACAGCGGGGTGCGGATGATGCCGGGCGCGACCGCGTTCACCCGGATCCGCGCCGGCGCCAGCTCGGCGGCCAGGCTGGTGGTCAGGGCGTGGACACCGCCCTTGCTGATCAGCGCGGCCGAGGCGGGCAGCCCGGTCATCGCGTGATCGATGAGCACGGTGCCGATATTGACGATGCTGCCGCCGTCGCCCTGGGCGAGCAGCTGCCGCACCACGGCCTGGGTGGTGAAGTAGGTGCCCTTGAGGTTGCCGCCGAGGTAGCGGTCGAGCTCGGCCTCGGTGACGTCCACGAACGGGGTCGCCCCGAAGACGCCCGCGCTGTTGATCAGCGCGTCGACCCGGCCGAATCGGTCCAGGGCGGCCCGCACGTACGCCGAACCCGTCGCGGGCGAACCGATGTCGCCTGCCACGGTAGCCACCCGATCGGGCGCGGCCAGTTCCGCGGCGACCTCGGCGAGCTTGTCGGGGTCGCGCCCGCCCAGCACCACCGCGTCACCACGGGCGACGAAGGCGCGAGCGACATCGCGCCCGATTCCACTGGATGCCCCGGTCACGACGACCGTTTTCGGAGTCGGCATCAGCTGTTCCTCTCAGATAAGAGACGACCGGTCGTCTCGGTATCGGCGACCGGAAATTCAGACCATTCGGTCGGATAGTGGCGTGGTTACGGCCGGAAGTAGTCGTCGAGCAGGCGGCGCAGACACTTGTCCAGCGGCTCGACGGTGCGATCGATCTTCATCCGGATGACCGCGCCCTCCCAGGATTCGAGGAGCAGATCGGCGAGGTCGACGGCGTCGAGGTCGGCGCGCACCGTCCCCTCCGCCTGCGCGGTGCGCAGCGCGCCCGCCACACCATCACGCCAGGCAGCCCAGGCCGCCGACAGGGCGGTGCGCAGCGTCTCGCTGCCCTCGAGCTCGCCGCCGAGGTTGGCGATCAGGCAGCCGCCGGTGAAGTCGCGGGCCACGAAATCCGCGGTGAGCGTGGCGAAGAAGCGACGCAGACCGGTGAGCGCGTCGGGCGCACCGGTGAACGCCTCGGCCAGGTTGCGCTGCACACAGAACGAGTGATGCTCGATCACCGCGTGCGCGAAGCTCTCCTTGCTGTCGAAGTAGTTGTAGAACGACCCCTTCGGTACCCCGACCTTGTCGAGCACCTGCTTGATGCCGGTGCCGTGGTAGCCGTTGAACAGCAGACCGACCGCGCCCTCCTCGATCAGGAGTGCTCGCGTGTCGTCACTACGCCGGGATCGTGCCATGCGAGTAACTATACGACCGGTCGTCTACTAATGGCAAGAGTGACCGCTCAGTCGTCGTCGACGCCGCGGGCCGCCAGCGCCTCCCCCATCGCGTCAGCGGTCCGCAATGCCCGCACGAGCACGGGCGTGACCAGGGCGGTCGCCGACCAGGACACCCCGCGGGCCCGGCGCGCCTCGGCGACGTCGTGCACGATCTGCGCCAGGAGGGGGACACAGCGGATGGCCAGCGCCAGCAGCAGCCCCACCCGCTCGGGATCGACCCCGACCCGGCGCAGCGGGCCGAGGGCGCGGGTGAGGGCGTCCAGCATGTCGGTCACCCGGGTCGTCACGGTGACCAGCGCCGCGAGGGCGACCGAAGCGAGGAGCACCCCGCAGACGACGACCGCCCGGGTGGGCGAGGTGGTCAGCAGCTGGAACGCGCCGATGATCAGGGTCATCCACAGCACCGGGCGCAGCTGGGCCAGCGCCACCCGCCAGGAGATCCGCGCGAGCGCGAACAGGCAGACGATCACGAGCACGAGACCGCCGACACCGAGCGGACCGCGCACGAACACCGTCATCGCGACGATCGCGGCGACCAGCAACGCCAGCTTCACCCCCGCGGGCAGCCGGTGCAGCGGGGAATCGCCCGGGCTGTAGAGGCCGATCATGCGACGAGCCGCCGGTAGGCGTCGACCGCCTCCGCAGGCGGGCCGTCGTAGGCGACGGACCCGTTGTCCAGCACCACGACTCGATCGAAGCCGTCGAGCAGGGCGAGCTGGTGGGTCACCACGATCACCTGCTGGTCGAGGGCGGCCAGCGCCGCCGACACCCGGCGGGCGTTGCGCAGATCCAGCAGGGTGGTCGGCTCGTCGGCGATGATTACCTCGGGTTCGCGGATCAACGCGGAGCCGATCGCGAGCAACTGCTTCTGCCCGCCCGAGAGCAGATGCGCCGGATGGTCGGCGTGCGCGGACAGGCCGAACCGGTCGAGCATCCGCGCCACCCTGGCCGCGATCTCGGGCTTGCCCAGACCACTGCGCCGCAGCGAGAACGCCAGATCCTCGGCGACGGTCGGCATGACGATCTGGGTGTCGGGATCGGTGAACACGAAGCCGACTTTGCGCCGCACCTGCGCACCCTTGCGGGCGGCGTCGATCCCGTCGACGGTGACGGTGCCCGACGTCGGCGTCAGCAGGCCGTTGAGCATCCGGGCGAGCGTCGACTTCCCCGAGCCGTTGGCGCCGATGAGACCGACCCGCCGTTCGGTGATCCGCAGGTCGATCTCGCGCAGCACGGTCCGCTCACCGAACCGGTGCCCCACCGCGTCGAGGACGATCTCGCTCACGCGCGCCGCCCGGCCACGCGCTCAGCCACGGATCAGTCCCGGGTAGGCCCGGTGCACGCCCTTGGCCACGACCGTGGCGATGACGACCTTGGCCAGGTCACCGGGCACGAACGCGAAGTTGGTCGACACCGCGGCCCACACCCCGAGATCGGTGCGGATCAGCAGACCCGCGGTGCCGAACAGGTAGATGACCACGATGCCGCCGAGCGCGTTGATCAGCAGGCCGGGCACGATCGGATATTTCGGCAGGATCAGCGCGGTCAGCGCGCCGATCACCAGCGTGGCGGGAATCCAGCCGATCAGATAGCCCGCGGTCGGCGAGGCCAGCGCGGTCAGACCGGTGCGGCCGCCGGAGAGCAGCGGCAGGCCGATCAGGGTCAACGCGATGAAGACCGCGACCGCGGCGGTGCCCTTGCGCGCGCCGAGGATCGCGCCGGTCAGGATCACCCCGAGGGTCTGCAGAGTGATCGGGACACCGCTGAACCCGACGGTGATCGCGCCCGGCAGCCCCAGGGCGGCGATCAGCGCCGCGAACACCGCGATCTGCGCCAGGTCCCGCGCGGCGAAACCGACCGCGGGCTTAGGGGATTTCTCGACATCGGGCACGGCTGACATCCTTCACCACGGAATTGAACGACGTTCAAGATAGCAGGTGAGGGGCCTGCGGGCGCACCCGGACGGCAGCGGAGGGCATTTCGCCCCGCGCAAAGATCGACTACGATTCGAAGGTTGGGACCTCCCGGGCGGCGCTCGCCGCACGACGGCAGCGCGCCGACGACCCGTGGTCGAGGAAAGGCCATCATGTCGATAGCGCTACAACGTTTTTCGAACTTGATCGCCGCGATCTACGCCGCAGGCAACGACCCGGACCGATGGGACTCGGTCATCGGGGAGATCACCGACACCTTCGGCGCGGTCCACGGATTTCTCGTCATCGCCGATCCGGCCGCCGGCCGCTTCGCGATCAAGACCTCGGGGGCCGGTTGCCCGCCTGATCTGTCGACCCGGCTCGAGCACATCGCCGAGCGGGTGCAACAGCTTCCAGTCGGCAGCACCGCCACCAGCGACGATCTGTTCGCCGTGCCGGGGCACGACAGCGCCCTCGCCGATCAGGTGAACGCCAACGGCCTGTCCAACAGCCTCCTGGCCCGGCTCAGCGACGATCGCCCGTCGTCGTGGATCTGCCTGACGATGCCCGATCACCAGTCGATCACCGGACACCCCGCGAGCCTGGCGCTGCTGCGGGTGCTGGTGCCACACCTGCGCGGGGCTCTGCGAACGCAGTCCCGGCTGGTCGCGCTGTCGCGGGACCGGGCCTTGGCGCTCGCGACCCTGGAGCAGGCGCACTACGGGATCATGATCGTCACCACCGACGCGGCGGTGGTCTTCGCCAACTCGATGGCCGAGCGGATCACCCGACAGTCGGACGGGTTGTCGGTGGACACCTTCGGCTGCCTGCGGGCCGGTTCGTCGACCACCCAGCTCCGGCTGCGCTCACTCATCGACCAGGCCGCGGGACCGGACTACAGCAGCGGCAACGTCGCGGTCGCGCGCAACTCCGGCCGCAAGCCACTGATCCTGCGGGTCTCCCCGCTCGACGGTATCGCCGGCGACGGACTGTGGGACCGCGCGGTGCTGCTCCTGGTCGCCGATCCGGACCACGACCCCGAACCGGAGCCGACGGCGCTGCACGATCTGTACGGCCTGACCGATGCCGAGACGTCGGTGGCCATGGGAGTGCTGCGCGGCGACGGCTTGCCCGCCGTCGCCGACCAGCTCTCGGTCTCGGTATTCACCGCCCGCACCCACCTGCAGCATATTTTCGCCAAGACGAAAACACACCGTCAGGCCGAATTGGTCCGGCTGTTGTTGACCACTGCCATTTCCGCGCAGTAACTATTCGCGCATCAAATCGGATGGTATCCCGCGCCGATTCCACCCTGCGCGTCGACGTCGGCGAGAATCAGCGAGAAATTCGCGCCGACCTGGGGACCGATACACGGCAGCCCGATATATCCGTTGACGATCGCGACGAGCGTCGAACCGACGACGACGGGCGCGCCCGAATCGCCGACGATCACGCAGATCTGGGTCAACGTCCACGAGGCGCCACCGAAGACGTCCCCGTAGACCAGGCCACAGGTCTGCCCGGTGGTTCGTCCCTCCTTGCACGCGACGGCCGGGAACTGCGCGGGCACTCCGACGTCGGTGATCGTGGTCGAGCCGACGTGGTTCACCGGGATCACCGCGCCCTCGTCGAAGGCGATGACCGCGTAGTCCAGGTCGCTGCCCACCAGCGCGATCGTGCCGACGTTGCCCGCCTCGGGATCGGCCTCCGCGGCCACACCCATGCCCGCACCGGCCGCAGCGCAGTGCGCGGCGGTGAAGCCGACCAGCCGACCGGAACCATCTCGGCCGATGGTCGTGAGTGTGCAGGTGGAGCCGTCGTCGAGGACGATGCCCGAGCCGCCACCGAGGGTCACCGGGGCAGCTCCCTGCGCGGTCCCGGCGGTACCCCAGACCAGCAGCAGTGCGGCGGCGAGAGTCCACCACCGACCCCGTGTCATAGGGACACTCCCGCGCTGATGTGCGGGAGTGCCTCGAGTGCTTCCTGTTTTCGGCATCTGCGTGTCAGACCACGCAGACCGGGAACAAGATGGGGACCGTGATCAAGACGATGCCGCATGCGAGGAAGGCACCGGGGATCGTGATGAACGGTGACAACACAACAGGCTCGACCTGGACCGGCACCGGTGCGACGGGGACGGGGTCCGCCGCGGGCGCTGCGCCGGCTACACCGGCACCTAGGGCGATCATCGGTGCACAGGCGAGCACCGCGATGGTTGAACGAATCTTGTACATGGCCATTCCTTAGACTGTCTCCCACATTTGTCGTGCCGACTCCATGACGGAATCGTCACCCTATAAAGGACAGCACCGACGGCCCGGAATATCGTCGTACGAACAGATGAGATCTAAAAGGGCCGCTTCGATCTGATCACCGCTGCGAGGTATTCGTAATCCTCGGCTCGCGCGGATGACCCCCGATATGCCAGCCCGATCGTGCGGCCCGGCGCGGGATCGGCGAAGCGCGCGGTGTCGAGCGTGGCGCGAGCGGTCTCGGCGGCCACCGCCATCTGCGGGATGAGGGTCACCCCGAGACCGCCCGCGACGCACTGCACCACGGTCGTGAGCGAGGCGGCGCGGGTGTCGCCGACCGCACCGGGGTGCACCTCGGCGGTGCGGCACAGTTCGAGGGTCTGGTCGCGCAGGCAGTGCCCCTCGTCCAGCAGCAGCAGGGGCATGTCGGCCAGCACCGGCGCGGCCAGATCGGTGCGCCCGGCCAGTTCGTGCCCGCGCGGGGTGACGAGCACGAATTCCTCGGAGTACAGCGGGATCTCGACCAGACCGGGCGCCTCGGTGGGCAGCGCGAGCAACGCGACGTCGAGGACGCCGGTGCGCAGTCCGTCGAGCAGCCGGGCGGTCTGGTCCTCCACCACCTGCGGCACCAGCGTGGGCAGTTTGCGGCGCAGCTCGGGCAGTAGCCCCGGCAGCACGTAGGGCGCCACGGTCGGGATGATGCCCAGGCGAAGAACGCCGCCGAGCCCGTCACCGGTCGCCGAGGCGACGAAGCGATCGGCGGCCTCGAGGGTCGCCATCGCCTGCGGCAGCAGCCGCATCCCGGCCGCGGTGACCAGTACGCGGCGGGTACTGCGCTCGATCAGCTGCAGCCCGAGTCCGTTTTCCAATGATGCCAACGCCTGCGATAACGTGGGTTGGCTCACAGTCAAACGTGCTGCGGCGGTACCGAAATGCCGGTATTCGGCGACGGCGACGAACGCACGCAGCTGCGACAGGGTTGGCTGATAAGTCTGATCAGTCACGCCTATCAGTGTACGACGAGCAATCGGCTTTACCTTTCAGTACGCTTTCGGCAAGATCCCTACGGGCTCACACGACGAGCGCGACCACACCACGAATGAGGAGATGAGCATGGCTCTGCTGACCATCGGCGACCAGTTCCCGGCATACAACCTCAAGGCCGTCATCGGAGGTGACCTGTCGAAGGTCGACGCGCAGCAGCCGGACGACTACTTCACCCAGATCACCAGCGACGACCACGCGGGCAAGTGGCGCATCGTGTTCTTCTGGCCCAAGGACTTCACCTTCGTGTGCCCCACCGAGATCGCCGCGTTCGGCAAGCTGAACGAGGAGTTCGCCGACCGTGACGCGCAGGTCCTCGGCGCCTCGGTGGACAACGAGTTCGTGCACTTCCAGTGGCGCGCCCAGCACGAGGATCTCAAGACCCTCCCCTTCCCGATCCTGTCGGACCTCAAGCGTGAACTGGCCACCGCCACCGGCGTTCTCAACGCCGACGGTGTCGCCGACCGCGCCACCTTCATCGTCGACCCGAACAACGAGGTGCAGTTCGTCTCGGTGACCGCCGGTTCGGTCGGCCGCAACGTCGACGAGGTGCTGCGCGTGCTCGACGCCCTGCAGTCCGACGAGCTGTGCGCCTGCAACTGGAAGAAGGGCGATCCGACCATCAACGCGGGCGAACTGCTCTCGGCCAGCGTCTGATCCACCTTTCCCACCGAATACCCCAGAGGAGCCCCACTGTCATGAGCATCGAGAACCTGAAGAACTCCCTCCCCGAGTACGCCAAGGACCTCAAGCTCAATCTGTCCTCTATCGCGCGCACCACGGTGCTCAGCGAGCAGCAGCTGTGGGGCACCCTGCTCGCCTCGGCCGCCGCGACCCGCTCGGCGACCACGCTGCGCGAGATCGCCGAGGAAGCCGCCGACGTGCTCTCCGCGGAGGCCTACGAGGCCGCGCTGGGTGCCGCGTCGATCATGGGCATGAACAACGTGTTCTACCGCGGCAAGGCGTTCCTGGAGGGTCGCTACGACGACCTGCGCGCCGGTCTGCGGATGAACATCATCGGCAACCCGGGCGTCGACAAGGCCGATTTCGAGCTGTGGTCGTTCGCGGTCTCCTCGATCAGCGGCTGCGCGCACTGCCTGGAAGCGCACGAGAAGACGCTGCGCGAGGCCGGTGCGTCGCGCGAGGTGATCTTCGAGTCGCTGCGCGCGGCGGCCATCGTCGCCGGTGTCGGCCAGGCGGTGCAGTCCACCGAGGCCCTGGCCTCGGCCACCGTCTGAGGTGACCCCACCGCGGCCCCCGACCGGATTCCGGGCGGGGGCCGCGATCGTTTCCCGAGGACACGACCGGGCCCGCGCGATCCCGTCACGCCCGCGTACCGGCCGGTAGGCTCGCGATCATGAACGCACATGATGTGCCCGATGCCCCGGACATCCAGGTCGAGGTCGTCCGAGTGTTCACCGATCCCGCCGGGCAGCTCGGCAACGCGCTCGGCATCGCCCGGGCCGGCGATGTCGTCGCGCTCGACAAGCAGGAGCTGGCCGCCCGGCTGGGCTTCAGCGAGACCACCGTCGTACAGGATCCCGTGGACGGGGTCGCCGACGTCCGGATCTACACGCCCACCGTGGAACTGCCGTTCGCCGGACATCCGAGCGTGGGCACCGCGTGGTGGCTGGCCGTGCAGCGGACGCCGGTCCACACCCTGCAGGTGCCCGCCGGTCCGGTCGCCGTCACCCAGACCGACGGCCTGACCTGGATCACCGCCCGCGCCGAGTGGGCGCCGGACTTCACCTTCCACGAGCTGGCCTCGGCGGAGGAGCTCGCGCTGCTGCGGCCCGAGGACATCACCACCGGCCAGCACTACTTCTGGGCCTGGACCGACGAACCGCGCGGCGCCCTGCGCTCGCGAATGTTCGCCCCCGCCATGGGGATCGCCGAGGACGAGGCGACCGGTGCGGCCGCGGTCGCGCTCACCGCGCAGTTGCGCCGCGGCCTGGTGGTGACCCAGGGACAGGGGTCTCAGCTCTACACCGAATGGGATTCCGACGGCTGGGTGCGCCTGGGCGGGCGGGTCGCCGAGGACCACGTGGTGGTGCTCTGAGCTCAGTGGCCCGGCGGGCCGCCGAAGCGGCGCAGCCAGGGTGGCCGGGCGGTCCAGTGCCCCCGTCGGGAGGTGTCGGGGCTGGTCAGGTCGGCCAGGATCCTGGCTTCCAGGTGCCGGGGCGGCGTGCGCTGGTCCTCGACCGCCAGGCGGGCGAGCACGTCGTGCACACCCCGGACCCGGTCGGCGAACTGTGCCAGGCCGGCCGGGCTCACGGTGGCCAGCTTGTTCTCGATGTGGTGGTGTTCGAGTTCGGCGACCGCGTCGAGGGCGTAGGCGTCGGCCAAGGCGAGCAGTGAGCCCGGGGGGCTCCAGGATCGCGCGGGGCCCACGGGCAGGGTCCGCTGCTCGGCCAGCCGCTCCACGCTCTCGGCGAGCAGCCGGGTGACAGCGGGCACCCGCAGGCCCAGTTCGCGGCCGATCGCCCGGTAGGGGCGCCCACCGTAGTAGGCGAGCACGAACACCTCGCAGTGACTGTCGAGCGGGTCGGCGAAACCGAGCCGGGCCGAGGCGGCGAGCCAGGGGATGTCGTCGCGGTCGTGGCGGTCCAGCCGCAGCCGTTGCACGGCGAGCCGATGGACCTGGGCCAGCAGCCAGGTCTGCTCGGCGCTGAACTCCGGTTCGCCGCGACCCACATAGGGGGCCAGCAGCTCCGGCTCGGACGCGGGCGGGCGGACGCCGCCGACCCGGGAGCCGTCGCGATCGTAGACCGCGCCGCGGCCGAAACCGGTGTCGCGACGCTGACCGCCGACGAATGCCGAACGGCCCCAGGGTGTCCCGAGATCGGGACCGGAGTCCGCCGCGGGGTCGCCCGGCGGCGCCGGCGGCTCGGGATCGACCGTCCACGGTGTCGTGCGCAACCGCCGATATCCCTCGCGGACAACGTCTTCGGCCGCGCCCCGGCGGTGCAGTATCCGCAGCGCGAGACCGAAGGCCGCGGCCCCGGTGGCCCGGAAGAGCGTGCGCAGCGCGTCGCGGTCGTCGGGCTCGGACGGGAGGTCGGGGACGGACCGCTCGACGCCACCGGCCGCCGGGTCGGGACTACGCTGCCGGTTCATCGTCGAATTCCTGTCCACACAACGGCAATTCGCAGCGCGAGCGGTTGTGGATCGGTATTCACTACCCGATCGCGGCGATCAGCATGAAGGCGGTACCGATATCCATCACCACATGGGGGATCAGCGCCGAGGTCAGTGGATGGGCGCCGACGGGGTGGACGAACCGGTGCGGGCGCGGGCCGTGACCGACGGTACCGAGCGCGAGCAGGGCGTCGAGCGCGAACAGCGCGGCCAGCGCCGCCGCGAGCCAGCCCGGACCGCTCTCGTGCTCGCCACCGTGACCGGCCATCGCGTACAGCATCGCCGCGGCCGCCAGCGTGTGGTAGCCGAGTGCGAGCACGCCGTCCGGCCCCGCCGCGGCCCCCCGGTCGAGAACACGCTCGACCAGCAGGATCGCGAAGGCGACGGTGAGTGCGGTGAGCACGCCGCGCACGGCCAGCGGATGGGTCGCGGCGGGGAACACCAGCATCGCCAGCATCATCAGGCACATGAGCAGGTGGGCGCTGTCGGCCGCCGCGTCGACCCGGTGGCTGGGTGCCACCCGGCCGGTCAACCGCCGCGCGACGATGATCGTCGCCAGCACGAACGCGGCGACCACCGGCCACCGCACGAGTGCATAGTGCTCAACGAATTCGGCCACACCCCACCACCTTCGAGTCGAGACCCGCGCTCCCCATGCTCGCATCGACCACGGTGCCCGCGGGGGCGTTTGCCCCCACGCGAACGCGCGCACCGGTGATGACGGATCATGGACCGATGTCCGACGCACACTCCGTGGCCTCGGCGCAGGCATTGCGCGTGACGGTCGACGATCTCTCCGGCGCCCCCATCCGCGACCTGCTGACCGGCCACCACACCGAGATGGCCGCCAACTCCCCCGCCGACAGCATGCACGCCCTCGATCTGGCCGCCCTGCGCGATCCCGCTGTCACGGTGTGGAGTGCCTGGGTGGGCGACGAGCTGGCCGGGTGCGGTGCGCTCAAGGAACTCGACCCCGCCCACGGCGAGATCAAATCCATGCGCACCGCCGACGGGTTCACCGGCCGTGGCGTCGCCGCGGGCGTGCTGGCCGGCATCGTCGCGGAGGCACGGCGGCGCGGCTATGCGCGACTGAGCCTGGAGACCGGCTCCCACGAGTTCTTCGCCCCCGCGCGCCGCCTCTACCTGCGGCACGGTTTCACCGAGTGCGGGCCGTTCGCCGACTACGTCCTCGATCCGCACAGCCAGTTCTTCACTCTCGCCCTCGGCTGACCCGCGATGTCGACAACACCCGATCGGCTCCGACGTTCCGGGTGAGGATGGGCCGAGACGGGCGCATCGACGATCGTGAGGAGCCGAGATGAAGTACGTGATCCTGATCCATTCCAACCCGCAGCCGTGGGGCCACCCCACCAGCGACTACCTGCCCGAATACCAGGCGCTGTCGCAGGCGGAGCGGGACCGGGGCAACGCGGAGTTCGAGCAGTTGCTCGGCGAGCTGCACGAGCGCGGCGAGCTGGTCACCGGGGAGGCGCTGGCGGCGCCGGAGACCTCGCGGCTGTATCGCTGGGCCGACGGCAAGCCCTTGGTCAGCGACGGACCTTACTCCGAAGCCAAGGAACACCTGGCCGGGTTCTTCCTGATCGATGTGGAGAGCCAGGAGCGGGCCGAACAGATCGTCGCCCGGTTCGCCGGGCCGGGTGAGACCGTGGAACTGCGGCCGACGATGTGGCCGGGCGGCGACGACCAGTGAATCAGCGGGTCGTCGAGGACGTCTGGCGCCGGGAGGCGCCCTACGTCCTGGCCGCCCTGCTGCGCAGGCACGGCGATCTCGGCGACTGCGAGGACGCCGCCCAGGAGGCCGCCGAGGCGGCGACCGCGCAGTGGGGCACCGACGGACTGCCCGCCAATCCCCGGGGCTGGCTCATCACCGTGGCCGCGCGGCGGCTGATCGATCGGGTCAGGGCCGATCAGGCGCGGTCGGGGCGCGAGGCGGCCGTCGCGGTGGCGCGGCCCGCCGACAGTGGTCTCGCCCCACCCGCCGATCAGGTCGTGCCCGACGACGGCGACGACACCCTGCGCCTGTTCCTGCTGTGCTGTCACCCGAGCCTGAGCCGCTCCTCACAGGTCGCGCTCACCCTGCACGCGGTCGGCGGGCTGAGCGCCGCGCAGATCGCCGCCGCCTACCTCGTGCCGGAGCGCACCATGACCCAGCGGCTCACCAGGGCTCGCGCCACCCTGCGGGCGGCGGGCGCCCGCTTCGCGCTGCCGGATGCCGACGCGCTCCCGGCCCGGATCGCGGCCGTGCTCGATGTCTGCCACCTGCTGTTCGTGGCGGGCCACACCCGCTCGGCCGGTGGCGCGCTGGTGGATCGAGACCTGTCCGAGGAGGCGATCCGGCTGACCCGGGCGTTGGCCGCGGCGATCCCCGACCACGACGAGATCGCGGGCGCGCTGGCGCTGATGCTGCTCACCCACGCCCGCTCGGCGACCCGGATGCGCGGCGGTGACCTGGTCCCGTTGGCCGAGCAGGACCGGACCCGCTGGGATCGGCAGGCGATCGAGGAGGGTGTCGCGATCCTCGAACGGGTGCTGCCCCGAGGCCATGTCGGCCGATTCCAGGTGCAGGCGGCGATCGCGGCGGTGCACGCCGAAGCCACGACGTGGGGCGCGACCGACTGGGCGCAGATCCGCGTGCTCTACGACATGCTCGACCGGATCGCGCCCAGCCCGATCGTCACCCTCAACCGCGCGGTCGCGGTCGGGATGGCGGACGGGCCCGCGGCCGGGCTGGCCATGGTCACGCCACTGCTCGACGATCCGGTGATGGCGCGCCACCATCGGACCTACGCGGTGCGCGCCCATCTGCTCGAACTGACCGGCGCCATCGACGACGCGCTCGAGAACTACCGCCGCGCGGCGCGGCTGACCGCCGGCGTCCCCGAACAGCGCTACCTCAACGACCGGGCCGAGCGGCTGGAACGGGGTCGGTAGCATCTGCCGCCGACCCCGTGGGCGATCAACCCAGAGCGCGGGTGAAGCCCTCGACGAGCTCGACGACCTGGGCGTCGGTCATCACGAACGACGGCGAGATCTGCATCGCGCCCTGCCCGGCGGCGCGGCCCGAGATGCCGTGCTCGCGCAGGGTTTTCACCATGCCGGGGCCCTCGGACGGATCGGCCAGCTGCACGGCGGCCACCGCGCCGAGACCACTGCGGACCTCGGCGACGCGTGGGTGCTCGGCCAGCGGCGCGAGCAGCGTATGCAGGGTGCTCTCCAGGCGGGCCGCCTCCTCGAGCAGTCCTTCGCGTTCGATGATGGCCAGATTGGCCAGCGCCGCGGCCGCCGCGCCCGCGTGCCCGCCGTAGGTGTAGCCGTGCCGCCACCAGACGCCACCGGCGAAGAACGGCTCCGCCAGATGCGGTGCGATGAACACCGCGCCCATCGGCAGATAACCCGAGGTCAGCCCCTTGGCGGTGGTCACCAGGTCGGGTTCGAGACCGAACTTGGTGGAGGCGAACCAGCTGCCGCCGATCCGGCCGAAGCCGGTCACCACCTCGTCGGCGACGAACAGGATGTCGTGGTCGCGGCAGATCTGGCGCACCTCGGCCAGGTAGCCCGCCGGCGGCAGGTACACCCCGCCCGCGCCGATGATCGGCTCGCAGAAGAACGCCGCGATCTGCTCGGCGCCGATCTCCTCGATCAGGGCCAGCAGCGACTTCGCGTCGTCCCATTCGACGGTGCGGGTGTCGGTGACCAGTTCGCCGTAGCCTTCCCGATTACCGGCCAGACCACCGATCGAGGTGCCCGCGTAATGCATGCCGTGGTAGGCCAGGCGGCGCCCGACCAGGATCTTCTTGTCGGTGCGGCCCAGCTCGTGCCAGTACCGGCGGGCCAGCTTGGCGGCGGTCTCCACCGAGTCCGAACCGCCGGAGGTGAAGAAGATCTTGCTGCCCGGCACCGGCGCGATCCGCGACAGCTTCTCGGCCAGTTCCTGGGTCGGCGGCTCGGTGAGATCACCGAAGTTCGAGTAGTGCGCGATCGTGCGCAACTGCTCGGCGACCGCGTCGGCGATCTCGGCGCGACCGTGCCCGACATTGGCGAACCAGAGTCCGGCGGTGGCGTCGAGGTATCGCTTGCCCGCGGTGTCGTAGACGTAGGCACCGTCGCCACGGGCGACGACGAACGCACCGTCACGAGTGACGGCGCCCATATCGGCGAATCCATGCCAGAGCGCATTCATGGCTCCACACTTACCCGAACCGGAGCGGTCCCGCTCGGCGGACTCGCGCATGTCTCAGTCCGCGGACCTGCGTTCGCGCCACCAGGCCGGCAGATCGCCCAGCGACGCCATGGCAACCGCCAGCGCCGCGAAGACCAGCGTCAGCACGACCAGGCCGATGGCCATCGACAGGTATCCCTGCTGGCGCGGATCGATGAACGGATAGGGATACCAGTCGACGATGGGTCCGCGGATCAAGCTGTACACGCCGTAGAGCAGCGGGAAGATCAGCCACTGCCCGATCAGCTGCGGGCTGGGCCGCAGCCGCTGCGGCATCGCGACCAGCAGCCAGTCCAGCAACAGCACCAACGGCAGATACCGGTGCATCACATCGTTGATCCACTTGTCGTTGAGCATCACGTCGATGCGCGACAGCAACACCGCGTACACGACCATCGTGATGAGCATGTAGAGCGTGGCCGCGCCGCGGAACAGCTGCCAGCCACGCCCCTGCGGCGCGAGCAGCCCGCCCACGAGCAACGCGATCACGCCGAGGATGTTCGATTCGACGGTGAAGTAGCTCAGATAGTTGGCCAGCGAGAACGTCGCGGAGTCGATGTTGCGCACCGGAATCCACAGCAGCGCGACCGCACCGAGGACGCCGAACCCGATCCGCAGAATCCTGATCCACCACGCCGTGCCCATCGCTGCGCTCATGTCGGGATCATCGCATGCGCCGACCGCGAAAACGCCGGTCTGGAACGTCGCGTCGCCGCATCGACCGCGACCGGACCGGACACGCGCGGGCGAACAGCACCCGCCGCCGGTGTGTCGTTGGTCTCGACCGCACCGGCCGTCGACGGCGTGGCCGGAAAACCGGTGGCGGGCTTCGCTAGGCTGGTAGGCGCAATGACCAGGACAGCTAGCACCGGTACCCGCGCGCTGCGCACCCGCCTGGCGGAGGTCTCGCTGCGCGACGAACACCGGCTCCGGCGCAAGCTCGACCGGTCGCGCCCCGAGCACCTGCCCGCTCTCGAGGCGGAGATCGCCGCCGCCGAAACCCGCGTGGCGAATCGCCGCGCGGCGGTCCCGCCGATCACCTACCCCGAGCAACTCCCGGTCTCCGCGCGCCGCGACGACATCGCCGCCGCCATCGCCGCGCACCAGGTCGTGATCGTGGCCGGGGAGACCGGCTCCGGCAAGACCACCCAGATCCCGAAGATCTGCCTCGAGCTCGGCCGCGGCATCCGCGGCACCATCGGCCACACCCAGCCACGGCGCCTGGCCGCGCGCACCGTGGCCGAGCGTATCGCCGAGGAACTGGGCACCGAGCTGGGTGACGTGGTCGGCTACACCGTCCGCTTCACCGACCAGGCCTCCGACCGCACGCTGGTCAAGCTGATGACCGACGGCATCCTGCTCGCCGAGATCCAGCGCGACCGGCTGCTGCGCCGCTACGACACGATCATCATCGACGAGGCGCACGAACGCAGCCTCAATATCGACTTCCTGCTCGGGTACCTCAAACAGCTGCTGCCCCAGCGCCCCGATCTCAAGGTGATCATTACCTCGGCCACCATCGATCCCGAGCTGTTCGCCCGCCACTTCGCCGACGCGCAGGGCACGCCCGCGCCGATCGTCGAGGTGTCGGGCCGGTCGTACCCGGTCGAGCTGCGCTATCGCCCGTTGTCACTGGAACTGCCCGGCACCGAGGACGACGACGAGGACACCCGCGTCGTCGATCGCGACCCCACCGACGCCATCGCCGACGCGGTCACCGAATTGTTCGCCGAGGGCGACGGCGACGTGCTGGTCTTCCTGTCCGGCGAACGCGAGATCCGCGACACCGCCGACGCCCTGCGCGATCTGAAACTCCCCCGCACCGAGATCGTGCCGCTCTACGCGCGCCTGTCGGCGGCCGAGCAGCACAAGGTGTTCGCCCCGCACACCGGCCGCCGGGTGGTGCTGGCCACCAACGTCGCCGAGACCTCGCTGACCGTGCCCGGCATCCGCTACGTGGTCGACCCCGGCACCGCCCGCATCTCCCGCTATTCGATGCGCACCAAGGTGCAGCGGCTGCCGATCGAACCGGTCTCGCAGGCCTCGGCGCGGCAACGCTCGGGCCGCTGTGGCCGGGTCGCCGACGGCATCTGCATCCGCCTGTACTCCGAGGACGATTTCGAGTCGCGGCCCGCGTTCACCGAACCGGAGATCCTGCGCACCAACCTCGCCGCGGTCATCCTGCAGATGACGGCGCTGGGGCTGGGCGACATCGAGAGCTTCCCCTTCGTCGAGGCGCCCGATCGCCGCGCCATCCGCGACGGCATCGCGCTACTGGAGGAACTGGGCGCGCTGGCCCACGGCAGCGCGAAAGCGGTGGACGGCGAAGCGGATTCGGGTGGCCGTCTCACGCTCACCCCGATCGGCCGGGAGATGTCGCAGCTGCCGGTCGACCCCCGGATGGCGCGCATGCTCGTCGAAGCGCACCGCAACGGGTGCCTGGACGAGGTGCTGGTGATCGTGGCGGCGCTGTCCATCCAGGATGTGCGCGAGCGACCGGTGGACCATCAGCAGGCCGCCGACACCCAGCACGCGCGCTTCACCGTCGACGGTTCGGATTTCCTGGCCTACCTGCGCCTGTGGGACTACCTGACCGAGCAGCGCAAATCGTTGTCGTCCAACCAGTTCCGCCGGATGTGTCGCGACGAGTTCCTGCACTACCTGCGGATCAGGGAGTGGCAGGATCTGCACGGTCAGCTGCGCACCATCACCCGCGGGCTCGGCTGGAACGCCGCGGGCACGCATCGCGAGAATGCCGGCGTCGCGGTCGAGGACGGTGCGACCCCGAACCAGAGTCGTCGCGGACGCGGACGCACCGACCGCGCGCTACCGAAGTCGACCGCCGAGGACGGGCAAGGCGAGCAGTCATCGAGTCGGCCCGGCGGCGGCTCCGCCCGAGGCGGGCGCGGCGCAGCGGCATCGCGGCCCGGGCGGAATTCGATCACGAGCGCCGCGACGGCGAAAGGCGGTCGCGAAGCTGCGGATTCGGCGGCTGAGGCGGCGATGCCGTGGCCGAGCGCGCAGATCCATCAGTCCCTGCTGGCGGGCATGCTCTCGCATATCGGTGTGCGCGAGGCGGAGTCACGGGAGTTCCTGGGCGCGCGCAACGCGAAGTTCATGATCTTCCCCGGATCCTCGCTGGCCAAGAAGCCGCCGCGCTGGGTGATGGCGGCCGAGCTGGTGGAGACCTCGCGGCTGTGGGGCCGCATCGCGGCGAAGGTGGAGCCCGAGTGGGCCGAGCGGCTCGCGGGCGATCTGGTCAAACGCACCTACTCCGAACCACATTGGTCGTCCAAGCGCGGCGCGGCCCGGGCCTACGAGCGGGCCACGCTCTACGGCGTGCCGCTGGTCACCGGCCGTCCCGTCGACTACGGGCGCATCGATCCGGAACTGTCGCGCGAGCTGTTCCTCCGGCACGCCCTGGTCCAGGGCGAATGGCAGACCCGGCACGGCTTCTTCGCCCGCAACCGCGCGCTGATCGACGACGTCGCCGATCTCGAGCATCGCGCCCGCCGCCGCGACATCCTCGTCGACGACGAGGTGCTGTTCGAGTTCTACGACCAGCGCATCCCCGCCGACATCGTCTCGGTCCGGCATTTCGACAGCTGGTGGCGCAAGGCCGAACGCACCGACCCCGCCCTGCTCGACTTCGCCACCGAGACCGTGGTCAACGCGGGGACCGCCGCGCTCGACCCGACCGATTTCCCCGACGCCTGGCGCCAGGGTGAGCTCAGCTTCCCGCTGACCTACCAGTTCGAACCCGGCCAGGACGACGACGGCGTGACCGTGCGCATCCCGGTCGAACAGCTCGCGCACGTGCGGGCCGTCGGCTTCGACTGGCTGGTTCCGGGCATGCGCGAGGAACTGGCCGCGGCCTTCATCAAGACCCTGCCGAAGACCTTGCGCCGCCAGGTCGTTCCCGCGCCCGACTTCGCGGCGGCCGCGCTGCGCGAGCTGGTCCCCCGGTCCGAACCGTTGCGCGCCGGGCTGGCCAGGGAGCTGTCGCGGCTGGGTTCGGTCACCATCACCGCCGACGATCTCTCGCCCACCGCGCTTCCGGATCATCTGCGGATGACCTTCGCCGCCGTCGACGGCCGGGGCACCGTCCTGGCCACATCGAAGCACCTGGCCCAGCTGAAGACCCAGCTGGCCGCGCAGGTTTCGGCGTCGGTGGCCAAGGCCACGGCGGGCGCCGAACGCCCGGCCGCGACGGTGTGGACCTCCGAGTCGCTGGGCTCGGTGGCGCCGACGGTGCGCCGGGAGGTGGCCGGGCAGACCGTGACCGGGTATCCGGCGCTGGTGCCCGAGGGCGAGGGGGTGGCCGTGCGGGTGCTCAGTTCCCCGGCCGAACAGGCCGCCGCCATGCGCGCCGGCGTGCGCACCCTGCTGCTCGCCGCGATCCCGACCTCCACCCGCGCCGTCACCGCCGGACTGCCCGCCGCCGACCGCCTGGCGCTGAGCCAGAACCCCGACGGATCGCTGGACAAGCTGGTCGAGGACTGCCGGGTCGCCGCCGCCGACGAACTCATCGCCGTTGCGGGCGGGCCAGTCCGGACACCCGAGGAGTTCGACGCGCTGGTCGCCACCGTCCGGCCACAGCTGGCGGGCGCGGTGACCGGACTGATCCGGGCCGTCGCGCCGGTCCTGTCGGCCGCGCACCGGGCCCGCGCTGCCCTGGCCGACACCACCGAGGCCGACATCGCCGACGATGTCCGCCAGCAGCTCGACGACCTGCTGTTCCCCGGTTTCGTCGCCGAATGGGGTCGGGCCAGGCTGCGCGAACTGCCCCGCTATCTGCTCGCCGCGGCGCAGCGCCTGGAATCGCTGCCCGGCTCGGCGGTGCGCGATCGCCAGGGCATGGTCGAGGTCGACCGGATGCTGGCGGCCTACGACAAGCTGGTGCGAAGTCTGCCCGAGGGCCGCAAGCATGCCCGCGACGTCACCGAGATCTGGTGGATGATCGAGGAACTGCGGGTGAGCCTGTTCGCGCAAAAGCTCGGCACGCCGTACCCGGTGTCGGTCAAGCGGATCGAGAAGGCGATCGGCGCGATCCGGCGGTGAGCGGGGCGCGTCAGTCGGTCGTCGCGACGGCCGCCGCGCGCGCCTTGCGCATCTCGGTGATCTCGCGTTCGAAATCGGCCGCGCTGGTGAAGGATCGGTACACCGAGGCGAAGCGCAGGTAGGCCACTTCGTCCAGGTCCCGCAGCGGGCCCAGGATGGCCAAGCCGACCTCGTGGCTCGGAACCTCGGGAGAACCCTTGGCGCGCACCGCGTCCTCGACCTGCTGGGCCAGCAGGTTGAGCGCGTCGTCGTCGACCTCGCGGCCCTGGCAGGCACGGCGGACACCGACGATCACCTTCTCGCGGCTGAACGGCTCGGTGACGCCGCTGCGCTTGACCACCGACAGGATCGCGGTCTCGACGGTGGTGAACCGGCGACCGCAGGACGGACACGACCGCCGACGGCGGATCGCCGTGCCCTCCTCGACTTCACGCGAGTCCACGACTCGCGAGTCAGGGTGTCGGCAATACGGGCAATGCATCCGAGGGTTCCTTCGTCGAGGCGCACTCCATGGCACTTGACAGAATACCTGTCACTACTGCACCACCTGCCACTGCGTGGTCAGGTCCGCGATCAACTCGGGTAACCGGGCGAGCATCCGGCCGCGGGTGAGCTTGACGGGGAAGGGTTCGGCGAACACCGACACAGCGCGGGCCGCGTCGGCGGTGAGGTCCAGATGGCGCGGCACCAGGTCGGCGGTGATGTAGGCCCAGCGGTCGTCGCGGTCGGCCCAGTTGAAGTCGGGCAGCGGCGTCCGCAGGCCGAGTCCGCCCGCGCGCACCGTCGCCGGGGCGTACACCCCGGGCGCGCGGACGCCGGGCACCGCCGGTTTGCCCGCCACGGTGGTGACGTAGGTGAGGACCCGGCCCATGCCGTCGCGACCGGCCGCGGTGACGTCCCACTGGTCGGCGACGATGTGGTTCTGTTCGCGGTCGGTCATCCGGACCAGCGCGTCGGCCCGGCCCGCCGCGGTGCCGCCGTCGATACCCGCCCAAGCGGTGCGCATGCTCTCGTCGATCACGCCGGCGGCGAACAGCTCGTCGATGCCCGCCATCCCCTCGGCCAGATAGACCTCGTGCTGCGGAACCAGGTCGGTGAAGATGTGCTTCTGCATGATCATCAGCCGGGTCTGGTACCAGGCGAGGTCGGCGGCGGTCAGGCGCGGGCCGTGCAGCGCCAGCCCGGTGATGTCGGCGGGCACCTCGGCGACGAGCTCGGGCGGGGTGGCCCGCAGCAGCTCGGCGACGGCGGTACCGAGTTCGTGGATCCCACCGACCGAGAGCACCGCGCCGATGTCACCGACGTCGAAGAAGCCGGAGGCGAACGAGCCACCCGCGATGCCGGCCAGGCCCGCCCAGTAGAAGTCGGGCCGGGCGGCGGCGATGCGGAAGTAGTTGACATACACCTGGCTGAAGGTCGCCGAGTTGGCGGCCACACCGCGAGAGGGCTCCCAGGCAGCCAGATCGATGGCCGCGTTGCCGGTGGAGACGACCAGCCAATACTGGTGCAGCAGGGTGGCATAGCGCGGGGGCGCGATCCCGTCGGCGCGCGCGGCGTCCAGCGCGGCGCGCAGTGGAGGTTCGCTCAGGGGCAACGCCGGGTGCAGACCGCCGCCGAATTCGCCGTCGGCGTTGAGCGCGGGGAGATCGAGATAGTCGGCGTAGCCGGGAGTCGCGTGAGCCGGTGGCGTCAGCACCGCACCCAGGAGCAGACCGAGCAGCACAACGATCGAGTAGCGGCGCACATGACCTCGCATCCGGTTACGCCGAGGCCCCTACCCGCCTCGGTTCAGGATGCCCGTCACCGTAACAACACGTTCTAGTTCTGGGGCGCTTTTCGGGGACGCGGCCGATCTTCACGGTCGCCGAAACTACCCGAAAACCCGTTCTGTTCAGGCATTTTCACCTCAGCGAACTGTCCCGGACAGTCCACCCGCGCCCGCGTCCACCGACTGCGAGATCCCCGGCTCCGCCGGTTCGAACCGGTCACCGAAACTCCCCGCGCGCAGGTGCGCCAGGCCGAGGAAGGCCACGACGACGAGCGCGGTCACCAAGGCCGCCACCGCCAGCGCGGCGAAACCGATCTGCGCCTGTTCGACCCGGCGCACCGGATGCACTCCCCCGGCCCGCCCGACCCCGGACACCCGGGCGTACAGCGCCGCCTCGGCGGGACGGCTCGCCTGCCGCGGCCCGCGCTCGGTCCGGACCGGCTCACGCGTGCGGCGCGGCG
>NZ_JBCGFB010000081.1:0-27840 GCF_038752175.1 Nocardia sp. No.11
CGGGGGCGACCTGCTCGCGCAACCATCCGGCGACCAGGACCGGCAGGGGAAGCTGGGGGTCTGCTGGGGCCGCGTCCGGCCCCGCCGGGCCGAGCCCGACGACGACGTCGGCGCCGAAGCCACGGAACGTCCCTCTGGTCGTGGACGCGAAGTTCTGGTCGCGCGCGCCGACGCCGACGACCGTCCAGCGGTCGGTCGCGGCGGCGAGCGTGGCCGCGGCGTCGAGGGCGGCGGCGCGCAGCACCGCGGTCGGGTCGTCGGGATCACTGCCCGCTGCCACCCGGCGCCCGCACAGTTCGGGCACCAGCATCGGCGGCGACGGGACCAGGGCCGCTATCGAGAACACGCGGTAACCGTAGCCGTACCGCGCGCCGGGGGCCGCACCCGCCGCACCGCGACCGGGCAGCCGTCTGCGAGTGTCCGGCGCGGTGATGCCCGCCGAGATTGCTAGTGTTTTCAGGTGCGACTACCCACGTCGTCCGGGACGAAATCCCAGGAAATCCGGCATCCGATCACTCGGATCGATGGTTTCCTCGGCTCCGACCGGGTTCAATGGGATGTGCTAGGGCGTAACCAGGCAGCCGTGACGCGCGGCAGGGACGGAGAGCAATGACCGACAGCAACGGAACCGCGAAGCCCACCCCCGGTCCGGGCCCGCGACCGTCCGGTACCCCCAAGCCCGGCGGAAAGTCTCCGCGTCCGCCGAAGCCACACGCCGTGAAACCGGCGCCGGGCCCCGATCAACCCCATCCGCACCCGGTCGTCGTGCCGACGGTCACCGACCCCAGCAAGTGGGGCCGGGTCGACGAGGACGGCACCGCGTGGGTCAAGACCGCCGACGGCGAGCGGATCATCGGGTCCTGGCAGGCGGGCGACGCCGCCGAGGGACTCGAGCACTTCGGCCGCCGCTTCGACGACCTGGCCACCGAGGTGGCGCTGCTCGAGGCCAGGCTGGCCGCGGGCGCCGACGCCCGCAAGACCAAGGCGGCCGCACTCGCGATCGCCGAGACACTGCCGACCGCGGCCGTCATCGGCGATATCGACGGCCTGGCCGTGCGTCTGCAGGCGATCACCGAGCACTCCGAAGAGGCCGCCGCGCACGCCAAGGAGGAGAAGGAGCGCGCCCGGCACGAGCACACCGAGCGCAAGGAAGCCCTTGCCGCCGAGGCCGAGCAGATCGCCGCCGAGTCCACCCAGTGGAAGCACGCGGGCGACCGGCTGCGCGAGATCCTCGACGAGTGGAAGTCCATCCGCGGGGTCGACCGCAAGGTCGACGACGCCCTGTGGAAGCGCTATTCCAAGGCCCGCGAGGCGTTCAACCGCAGGCGCGGCGCGCACTTCGCCGAGCTCGACCGCGAGCGCGCCTCGGCGAAGACGCGCAAGGAAGAGCTGTGCGTACGCGCCGAGGAACTGTCGGGCTCGACCGACTGGACCGGCACGGCCGCGGTATTCCGCGACCTGCTCACCGAGTGGAAGGCGGCGGGCCGCGCCCCGCGCGAGGCCGACGAGGCGCTGTGGCGGCGGTTCAAGAGCGCCCAGGACGTGTTCTTCGCCGCGCGCAACGCGGCGGTCTCCGAGCGCGACGCCGAGTTCGAGCACAACGCCACCGCCAAGGAGGAGCTGCTGCGCGACTACGCGCACATCGACCCGGCCACCGGGCTCGACGCCGCCCGCAACGCCCTGCGCGAGCTGCAGGACAAGTGGGACGCCGTCGGCAAGGTGCCGCGCGAGCGCATGCAGGAGCTGGAAGGCAAGCTGCGCGCCATCGAGAAGCGCGTGCGCGACGCCGCCGACCAGCAGTGGCGGCGCACCGATCCGGAGGCGGTGGCGCGCGCCGCGCAGTTCCGCGAGCGGGTCGCCCAGTTCGAGGAGCAGGCCGCCAAGGCCACCGCGGCGGGCAAGAAGCGCGACGCGGAGAAGGCGCTCGAGCAGGCCAAGCAGTGGCGTGAATGGGCCGAGGCCGCCGAAGGCGCGGTCAGCAACCGCTGAGCTCGCGGAACGAGTGAACCCCCGACCGGGTGGTCGGGGGTTCACTCGTTCCGCGGGCTATTCGCCGGTCAGGCGCTTACGGTCGCGTTCCTCGGCCTCGCGCGCGGCGTTGCGGCGCTGCTCCTCGGCGGCGAGCTGCACGGCGGTGCGGCTCCAGACCACGCGAATCCAGTGGAAGGTGAGCACCATGATCGCGATGGTGCCCAGGATCAGGCCGATGCCGGGGCCGGCGCCCTCGTAGTTGCCCAGGCCGGGGGTCTGCCGGTGCCAGATCGACAGCACGCCGAACACGCTGCCGACCGCCGAGCCCGCGCAGGCCAGCCAGGCCAGCACCCAGCGGCGGGTGGTCAGCGCCAGCAGCGAGAAGCCGACACCGAAGACGATGACCAGCCAGACGAAGATCCGCGAGGGCAGGCCGATGTGCTCGACCCCCGCGGCCTCGGTGTTGAGCAGCACGTCGAACCCGCGCGCGGTGCCCGCGGTCGGCAGCACCAGCGAGATCAGCAGCGCGAAGACCGCGCCCGCCACGACCAGCGCCCGCGCGCCGGGATCGATCTCGCCGGCGATGCGGCGTTCCACCGCGTCGAGTTCGCCGCGGAACTGTTCGAATTCCTTGTCGTCCACCCGGTTCACCGCGTTGTCGCTCCTGTTCGCAGGCTGATCGTTGCTGGTCTCGTGTGCGCCGGGCTCTACTGTGCCATCACCGTCCGTGCCGTCGGCACCCGACCCACTACGACCGGTAGTAGGTTCGGGGTCCTCCGGCGTCGAGGTCACGAGCAGCCGGTCGAGCAGCCACTGGTGACCGGCTCGACCGCGGGCGCGCCGATCCGCGGCAGCCCCAGGCCGACGCCGATCGGTTCGGTCTTCGGCGTCACGCCGCGCTCGTGCGCGTCGCCCGCCCTGGTGCGCCGGTGCGCCTTCACCGCGCCGTCGGCGATCAGGTGGTGGGGCGCGGCCTCGGTGATGTCGACGACGACGATGTCGCCCGGGCGGATCCCCGCGTCGGTGCCGGGCCGGAAGTGCACCAGCCTGCCGTCGCGCGCGCGACCGCTCATCCGGGCGGTGGCGGCGTTCTTCTTGCCCGCGCCGTCGGCGACGAGCAGTTCCACCTCGGTGCCGATCAACGCCTGGTTGGCGTCGAGCGAGACCTGCTCCTGCAGGGCGATCAGCCGGTCGAAGCGCTCCTGCACCACCGCCTTGGGCAGCTGGTCGGGCAGTTCGGCGGCCGGGGTTCCCGGCCGCTTGGAGTACTGGAAGGTGTAGGCGCTGGTGAACCGCGCCCGGCGCACCACGTCCAGGGTCTCCTGGAAGTCCTCCTCGGTCTCGCCGGGGAAGCCCACGATGATGTCGGTGGTGATCGAGGCGTGCGGCATCGCCGCGCGCACCTTGTCGATGATGCCCAGGAAGCGCTCCTTGCGGTAGGAGCGACGCATCGCCTTGAGCACCCGGTCCGACCCGGACTGCAGCGGCATGTGCAGCTGCGGGCAGACGGTCGGGGTCTGCGCCATCGCCTCGATGACATCGTCGGTGAACTCGGCCGGATGCGGGGAGGTGAACCGCACCCGCTCGAGGCCTTCGATCTGTCCGGTCGCGCGCAGCAGCTGGGCGAAGGCCCCGCGATCACGCGGCTGTTCCGGGTCCACGAAGTTCACGCCGTAGGAGTTGACGTTCTGGCCGAGCAGCGTCACCTCGAGCACGCCCTGATCGACCAGCGCCTGCACCTCGGCGAGCACGTCACCGGGGCGGCGGTCGACCTCCTTGCCGCGCAGCGCGGGCACGATGCAGAAGGTGCAGGTGTTGTTGCAGCCCACCGAGATCGACACCCAGCCGGCGTAGGCCGATTCCCGCTTGGCGGGCAGCGTCGAGGGGAACGCCTCGAGCGATTCGAGGATCTCGACCTGGGCTTCCTCGTTGTGCCGGGCCCGTTCGAGCAGCACCGGCAGCGAGCCGATGTTGTGTGTGCCGAACACCACGTCGACCCAGGGCGCCTTGCGCACGACGGTCTCGCGGTCCTTCTGCGCCAGGCAGCCGCCGACGGCGATCTGCATGCCGGGCCTGCCCTGCTTCACCGGCGCCAGGTGGCCCAGGGTGCCGTAGAGCTTGTTGTCGGCGTTCTCGCGCACCGCGCAGGTGTTGAACACCACCAGGTCGGGGGTGTCGGTGGGCGCGGCCTTCACATAGCCCGCGTCTTCGAGCAGGCCGGACAAGCGTTCGGAGTCGTGTACGTTCATCTGGCAGCCGAAGGTGCGGACCTCGTAACTGCGCGCCTGCGTCACCGCGCGCTCCGTCGCGTTCTGTCCGTTCGAATCCACCCGTCCAGGGTACGGCCCGCCCCTGATGTGGTCTGCGTCGCGTCCGGGAGTCGCCCGTGGTACCGGCAGGTTACCGGCCGGTGTCGTTTCGGCGTGCCGTGGCGGCGAGTCACGGAAAGCCGGGCAAATCTCCGAAGAACGCCTAAGGTTTCTGACCATGACCGACGACGCCGCACCCGCGACCGGGAAAGCCGACGCCGCCGCCACTGCTGGCGCGCCGCCGATGATCTCGATGCGCAACGTGGACAAACACTTCGGTGAACTCCACGTCCTGCGCCACATCAACCTGGAAGTCCCCCGCGGGCAGGTCGTGATCGTCCTCGGCCCCTCGGGCTCGGGGAAGTCCACCCTGTGCCGCACCATCAACCGGCTCGAACCGATCGACTCCGGCGACATCGCCATCGACGGCGTCGCGCTGCCCGCCGAGGGCAAGGCGCTGGCCGCGCTGCGCGCCGAGGTCGGCATGGTGTTCCAGTCGTTCAATCTGTTCGCGCACAAGACGATTCTCGACAACGTCATGCTCGCGCCGCTGAAGGTGCGCGGCATCAAGAAGGACGAGGCGCGCAAGCACGCGCTGGCCCTGCTCGACCGGGTCGGCATCGCCAACCAGGCCGACAAGTACCCCGCCCAGCTCTCCGGCGGCCAGCAGCAGCGCGTCGCGATCGCCCGCTCGCTGGCGATGGACCCGAAGGTGATGCTCTTCGACGAGCCCACCTCCGCGCTGGACCCGGAGATGGTCAACGAAGTGCTCGAGGTGATGGTCTCGCTCGCCAAGGAGGGCATGACGATGCTCGTCGTGACCCACGAGATGGGCTTCGCCCGCCGGGCCGGCGACCGCGTGCTGTTCATGGCCGACGGCGAGATCGTCGAGGACACCGCGCCGGAGACCTTCTTCACCGCACCCGCCTCGGACCGGGCCAAGGACTTCCTCGGCAAAATTCTCAGTCACTGACCACCACCCATCACCAGGAGAAGGACACTCGATGAGGATCAATCGTGCGATGCGGGTCGGAATCGGCGCCGCGGCACTGGCATTGGCTGCCACGCTCACCGCGGGCTGTGGCGGCGGTGACGAGGGGTCGGTGCTCGACCACGCCAAGGACGGCAAGCTGACCGTCGGCATCAAGTTCGACCAGCCGGGTCTGGGCCTGCGCAACACCGACGGCACCTACAGCGGCTTCGACGTCGAGGTGGCCAAGTACGTGGCCGACAAGCTCGGCGTGAAGCCGGAGAACATCACCTTCAAGGAGTCGCCGTCGGCGCAGCGCGAGACGCTGCTCGAGAACGGTCAGGTCGACTACGTCGTCGCGACCTACTCGATCACCGACAAGCGCAAGGAGAAGGTCGACTTCGCCGGCCCGTACTACATCGCCGGTCAGGACCTGCTGGTGCGCGCCGACAACACCGACATCACCGGCCCGGACTCGCTGGCGGGCAAGAAGGTGTGCTCGGTGAAGGGCTCCACCCCTGCCCAGAACATCAAGGACAAGTTCCCGCAGGCGCAGCTGCAGACCTACGACACCTACTCGCTGTGCATCGAGGCGCTGCGGGGCGGCGCGATGGACGCGGTGACCACCGACAACGTCATCCTCGCCGGTTACGCCGCGCAGTCGCCGGGCTCCTACAAGCTGGTCAACAAGCCCTTCACCACCGAGAAGTACGGCATCGGTATCAAGAAGGGCGAGACCGAGGCGCGCACCAAGATCAACGACGCGATCGAGGCGATGATCGCCGACGGTTCGTGGAAGGCCGCGCTGGAGAAGTCCTTCGCCGGCACCGGTTTCGCGATCCCGCAGCCGCCGACCGTCGACCGCTACTGATCACCGCCGCGGGGGGGGGGGGGGGGGGCCCGGCCCCCCCCCCGCGGTCGAGTCCTGCTGGCCCTTACACATCGATCGGAGGACGCGCGTCCGTGTTCGACCTGATCTCGAGGTACGACTCCGAAATCCTCGACGCCTTCTGGGTGACCATCAAGCTGACGTTCTTCTCCGCGATCGGCGCGCTGCTCCTCGGCACCCTCGTCGCCGCCATGCGCGTGTCCCCCATCCCGGTCGCGCGCTGGGTCGGCTCCGCCTACGTCTCGATCTTCCGCAACACCCCGCTGACGCTGATCATCGTGTTCTGCTCGCTGGGCCTGTACACGACCCTGGGCTGGAAGCTGGCCGGTGATTCGCTCTCGGACAACAACTATCGCTGGGCGATCGTCGGCTTGAGCGTCTACACGGCGGCCTTCGTGTGCGAGTCGCTGCGCTCGGGCATCAACACAGTGCCGCTGGGCCAGTCCGAAGCGGGCCGCTCGCTCGGCTTCGGCTTCGCGCAGAACCTGCGCCTGGTGGTGCTGCCGCAGGCCTTCCGCGCGGTCATCGCCCCGCTGGGCAGTGTGCTGATCGCCCTGACGAAGAACTCGACCATCGCCTCGGTGATCGGTGTCGGCGAGGCCGCCTTCCTGATGAGCGAGATGAACGAGAACGAGGCCGCGCTGCTCGCGATCGGTGCGATCTTCGCCCTCGGCTTCGTCATTCTCACCCTGCCGACCGGCCTGTTCTTCGGCTGGCTGGCCAAGCGATTCGAGGTAGCCCGATGAGCGCAGCTTCGGTCCTCTTCGACGCGCCGGGCCCCCGCGCGCGCCTGCGGCATCACCTCTACTCGGTCCTGGTCGTGCTCGCGCTGGCCGGTTTCGGCTGGCTGCTGTTCGACGCGTTCGACGAGCAGGGTCAGTTCACCGCGGCCAAGTGGAAGCCGTTCCTGGAAGCGGGCGTCTGGGAGACCTATCTGCTGCCCGGTCTGCGGGGCACGTTGACCGCGGCGGTCATCTCGATCGTGTTCGCGCTGATCTTCGGCATGATCTTCGGCATCCTGCGGTTGTCGGATCACAAGTGGATCCGTTGGACCGCGGGCGCGATCGTCGAGCTGGCCAGGGCGATCCCGGTGCTGATCCTGATGATCTTCCTGTTCGCCGTCTTCGGCGAGTACAAGGTCTTCCGCTCCGACGACCTGGCGCTGGCCGCGGTCGTCATCGCGCTGGTGATCTACAACGCCTCGGTCATCGCCGAGATCGTGCGCGCGGGTATCCGGTCGCTGCCCAAGGGCCAGACCGAGGCCGCGGTGGCGCTGGGCCTGCGCAAGACCCAGCTGATGCGCCTGATCCTGCTGCCGCAGGCGGTCACGGCGATGCTGCCCGCCCTGGTGTCGCAGATGGTGGTCGTGCTCAAGGACACCGCGCTGGGCTACCAGATCACCTATGTGGAACTGGTGCGCGCCGGTCAGCAGGAGGGTGCCTCGCAGCAGAACACCATCCCCGCGCTGATCGTCGTGGCGCTGATCATGATCTCGCTGAACCTGGCGCTGACCTTCCTGGCGACGACGCTGGAGAAGCGGCTGCGGTCGCGGCGCAAGCGGGGCGGCGGCGCCGTGCTGGCCGCCGACTCGATCGTCACCGACGCCGCTCCCGGCGTGGACATCACCAAGAACTAGCTCAGCGAACACAGCGCGGGGCCCGGTCCGGACGGATCGGGCCCCGCGTGTGTCCCCTAGTCCTCGCCGACGAGGCCGAACTCGCGCAGCAGCGGCCCGATCTCGGTGTCGTCGAGCTTCTTCAGCAGCCGGTGCCGGACGAAGTCCGGTCCGGGCAGGCTCATCTCCTCGCCGTCCCGCAACCGGCTGGTCGCCGCCAGTAGCGAGCGGATGTCGTAGGTGGAGGCGTACACCTCCGGCACCCCACGGTCGATATCGAGCAGCCGGTAGGCCGCCTCCATGCCGGTGCGCACCGAGTACTCGGTGGTGAAGATGCAGTCGCGGGTGGTCTCGGCGAACTGGCCGATGAAGGCGAAGTTCACCGCGCCGGCGGGCACCACGTCGGGCCGGTCGCCCGCCTGGCGCGGCATGAAGAACGCCGTCACGTACGGCATCATCACCGGCACGCAGGTCGCCGCGTCGGCGGCCATCTCCGGGATCTCCGCCTCGGGCACGCCCAGGTGGTAGAGCCATTCCTGGGTGATCTCCGCCCCGGTGCAGTCCTGCATCGACTTGCGCACGAAATCGCCGGGCTTGTCGGCGAAGAGCGCGTACACCCACACCACGATCTGGTCGGCGGGCTGTTGTTTGAAGTGTGGCTGCCGGTTCACCGTCCAGCTCATCAGCCAGGACGAGTCCCGCACCGTCACGATGCCGCCGGTGACGACCTTGCCGCTGAACGGGTCCCGCTTGCAGATCTTCTGGATGTAGCGCGGAATCCGCTCGTCGAGGGTGGTGACCGTGGCCGATTCCCATTTGGTCTCCGGGATGTGGCCGCCGAAGACGTCGGGATGACCGAACGCGGGGTCCTTGGCCGCGATCCGCCGCCACAGATCCCAGGCCGGGGCCGGGCCCTCGTCGAGTTTCGCGGGCGTGTGCTGATCGCCTTCGTCGGAGTTCTCGGTGAGCGAGCCGATGGTGACGAACAGCAGATCGTTCGCCGTCAGATCGACGCCGCCGTCGACGCCCTCGGACACCCAGTGCAGCCGGGTGGCTTGTTTGCGCGGCCCGGTGATGTCGAAATCGACGTCGGTGACCTCGGTGTCGAAGCGGAACCGCACACCCTGGTCGAGCAGCCACCGATACAGCGGCAGCACCAGCGACTCGTACTGGTTGTACTTGGTGAACTTCAGCGCCGAGAAGTCCGGCAGGCCGCCGATGTGGTGGATGAAGCGGTGCAGGTACAGCTTCATCTCGAGCGCGCTGTGCCATTCCTCGAACGCGAACATCGTGCGCCAGTACAGCCAGAAATTGCTGGCCAGGAAGTCCGCGCCGAACACCTCGTCGATGCGCTTGTTCTCCATCTGCTCGCGGGTGGCGAGGAACACCTTCACGATGTCCTTCTGCGCGCGGTCGGTGAGGGTGAACAGGCCGTCGGTGTGCGCGTCCTGGCCGCGTCGCACGGTGGCGCGCTGGAGCGAGAAGTTCGGGTCGTCCTTGTTGAGCCAGTAGAACTCGTCGAGGACGCTGGCGCCCTCGATCTCCAGGGACGGCACCGAACGGTAGAGATCCCACAGACATTCGAAGTGGTTCTCCATCTCGCGCCCACCGCGGATGACGAAGCCCTTCTTCGGTTCCCTGATGCCGTCGAGCGCACCGCCGGGCAGCTTCAGCCGCTCCAGCACGGTGATCCGGTCGCCGGACATCTGCCCGTCCCTGATCAGGAAGGCCGCGCCCGACAGCGACGCCAGGCCTGCGCCGACGAACCACGCCGACTTGTCGTCCACCCCTTGGGGTTTGCGCGGACGGGCGAACGCTTCGTAGTTGCCACTGCTGTAGTACATCCGACTCCTCTGTCCGTTCCGGCGATGTCGAGCGGGACTACGCGGTGTAGCGGTAGAACCCCTCCCCGGTGGCGGCGCCGAGCTTGCCCTTGTCGATGTAGTTCTCCTTGAGCCAGGCCGCGAGCTTCTTGTGCGCGTCGCTGCCGTTGATCAGGATGTTGTAGGGGGTGGTCAGGCCGACGATGTCGAGGATCTGGAACGGGCCCATCGGGGCGCCGGTGGCGATGCGCCAGGTCTCGTCGACCGCGGCGGGCTCGGCGTACCCGCCCGCCGCCAGCTCGATGCCGGAATTCAGGAACGGCACCAGCAGCGAGTTGAGAACGTAACCGGCCTTCTCCTTGTGCAACTCGATCGGCACCATGCCGATGGCCGTCGCGAACGCGACCACTGCCTGGAACACCGCCGGATCGGTCCGCTCGGTGCCCATGACCTCGGCGGTGTTGAACTTCCAGACGTGATTGGCGAAGTGCAGCGCCAGGAACCGGTCGGCGCGGCCGGTGTAGTCGACGATGTCGCTGGGCAGCAGCGTCGAGGAGTTCGTCGCGAACACGGTGCGTTCGGGCGCCAGCGCCCCGAGCTTGCCGTAGAGGTCGCGCTTGATCTCGAGCACCTCGGGCACCGCCTCGATGATCAGGTCCGCCTCGGCCGCCGCGGCCGCCAGATCGGTGGTCAGCGTGATGCCCGTCGCGGTCGCTGCGGTGTTGCTCGCGTCGGCGCCTTCGACGTCCTGCTGGTACACCTTGGCGAGCTCGTCGAATCGGCCACGCGCCGCGGTGATCGCCTTGTCGTCGATGTCGTAGGCGGTCACGTCGAACCCGTGGAAGGCGGTCTGGAACGCGATCTGGGATCCGAGCACCCCCGTCCCCAGGACGGTCACCTTGCGGAATTCGATCGTCATGCGTCATCCTCCCAGTCGGGAAGCGGACCCCCACGCCGCTCCGCGTTTCGGTTGCCGGTGTCACCACCGTCGTCCATCATGGCCCGGGAAGCTGAGCGTGCGGTGTGAAGGAGTCCCGCGTTTCGGACATCTCGGGCGAAGCCCGGTAACAGTTCGGCAAACCGTCGCGAGGGGTCAGCCGACGGTGACCAGCCCCTCGGCGACCATCCAGTCGCGCGCGACGTCGGCCGGTTCGCGACCGCCGATGTCGACCTGGCGGTTGAGCTCGGTGATCACCGCGTTGGTCAGGCGGGCGGAGATGGGTGCCATGAGCGCGGCGACCTCGGGGTGCGCGTCGGCGAAGGGTCCGTGCATGACGAGCGCGGCGTTGTACTTGGGGAAGAAGCCGCGGTCGTCGTCGAGCAGTACCAGATCCAGCGCCGGGATGCGGCCGTCGGTGGCCGCGACCGAGCCGAACCGGCACTGCTCGGCGTCGGCGGTCGCCTGATAGACCAGCGCGTCCTGGACGATCTGTTTCTGCACCGCACCGACATCGATGCCGTACTTGCGGGCCATCCCCGGGTAACCGTCCTGGCGGACGTTGAACTCGGTGCCCACGCAGGTGGCGGCCGCGGCCGGGTCCTTCGCGATCAGCGCAGCGTAGTCCGACAGCGTGCGCACGCCGGTCTCCTCGGCGGTGCGCCTGCTCGCGACCAGGGCGTAGGTGTTGTTCATCGGCGCCATCGCGGCCCACACCATGTCGTGCTCGGCGCGATCGGCGTCCCGGACGAGTTCGAACTGGCGCACCTCGTCCGGTTCGGGCGTCTCGTTGCCCAGGTAGTTGATCCAGCCGGTGCCGGTGTAGTCGTAGGCGATGTCGACCTGACCGTGCAACTGGGCGTCGCGCAGGCTGTTGGAGCCCTGGATATTGGTCAGGTCACGCACATTCGCGCCCGCCGCCGTGAGCGCGAATTCGATCAGATAGCCGAGGATATTGGCCTCGGTGAAGTCCTTGGAACCCACGGTGACCGCGACGCCGTCGAGGGCGGGCACGGCCACGATGCTGCCCGGTCCCACCGGCAGCGGCACCGAACCGCCCGACTGCAGACCGCAACTCGCGATCAGCAGCACACCGGCCACGGGCGCGAGCCCACGCAACCATCGGGTGATCCTCACCGCAACCCCCTCGGTCCGAGGAACTGCTCGGCCAGCGCGCCCAGCCAGTCGACCAACAGGGCCAGGGCGACGGCCAGCACCGCGCCCACGGTCAACGTGACGGTGTCGCGCAGCTTGTACCCGGTATCGATGAGGATGCCGAGGCCGCCCGCGCTCACCAGGAACGACAGCGTCGCGGTGCCGACGGCCAGCACCAGCGAGGTGCGCAGGCCGGCCAGGATGTAGGGCACCGCGAGCGGGAACTCGATGCGCCGCAGCACCTGCACCGACGACATCCCCTGCCCGCGACCGGCGTCGACGAGCGTCGGATCCACCTCCTGGTAACCCAGGATCGTGTTGCGCAGCACCGGCAGCAGCGAACAGAACGCGATCGGCGCGACCCCCACCCAGAATCCGGTGGTCCGGGTGACCAGGTAGCACAGCACGATCAGGCCGATGGCGGGCGCCGAGGCACCGATATTGGCGATGCCGACGAAGATCGGTGCGAGCCCGCGGAATCCGGGCCGGGTCAGCAGCGTGCCCAGCGGCACCGCTACCGCGACGACGATGATCACCACCGCCGCGGTGATCAGGATGTGCTGCCAGGTGACCTCGGCGATATTGCCGACGCTGATGCTCGCCTGCTGGGTGAGCGTGAGATCGCGCCGGAACGCCCACACCAGCACCCCGACGGTGAGGATCAGCACGATCACGGGCTGGACCAGCAACCGCAGGAACTCGGCGCGCCGCTGCGCGCCCGGTACGGCGACGGCGGCCGCCCCGTCCGTCATCGAACGCGGCGGGGCGGGAACAGGATTCGTCATTCGAACCTCCGAGGCCGCGGTGTGGGGCCTGCGGCGGCGCCGTGGACGGCGAACACCCGGTCGAACACCGGCCGGTCGGCGAACGAACCGTCGGCACGACGCGCCGTCCGCAGCACGACGGGCACGGCCGACGGCCGGGCAAGCCCGTCGCCGACCGGAAGCCGTCGGTGTCCGCGGTGATCGGTCCTCCCGCCGGGCCGGTCACCGACCTGTCGAGTGCGAGTGCTGTCGACCGGCCGAGCAGCGCACCGGAGCGCGACCTGCGCCGCGCTCATGCCCGCGCCGTTTCGGCGGCCCCGGCGGCGGCCAGGTGGCTGATCAGAGTGTCGACGGTGACGACGCCGGCGAACGCGCCGGTGCCGTCGACGACCACGGCCGAGGCGGTGCGTTCGGTCAGCAGGATCGCGAGGGCGTCCTGCAGGGTCGCGTCGGTGGGCAGCGTGGTCTGGATCGGGGTGCCGAGGTCCCGCAGCGAATCCGCGTGGGCGAGTTCACCTGCCGCGATCCGGCGGATCGGGGTCCGGTCGGCGGCCAGGACGATGCCCCAGTCCTGCCGCGCCGTGTGCAGGCGGTCGGTGAGGTCGGCCGGGGCGGTGTCCTCGGCGACGGCGATGCCCTGGTCCAGGTCGAGATCGGCCAGCACGGCCAGGCCGAGGCGGTCGATGGTGGCGGTGTTGCCGACGAAACCGGCGACCGTCTCGTCGGCAGGCGCGGCCAGGATCGCCGCCGGGGTGTCGTACTGGAGGATGCGGGACCGGTCGCCCAGGACCGCGATCCGGTCGCCCAGTTTCACGGCCTCACCGAAATCGTGGGTGACGAAGACGATGGTCTTGCCGAGTTCGCCTTGCAGGCGCAGCAATTCGTCCTGCAGCAGCGCGCGGGTGATCGGGTCGACGGCGCCGAACGGCTCGTCCATCAGCAGCACCGGCGGGTCGGCCGCCAGCGCCCTGGCCACCCCGACGCGCTGTTGCTGACCGCCGGAGAGCTGGCGCGGATAGCGACCGCGATACACGGCGGGGTCGAGGCCGACGAGGGCGAGCATCTCGTCGACACGGGCTCGGGTGCGTGTGCGGTCCCAGCCGAGCAGGCCGGGGACCGTGGCGATGTTCTTGGCGACGGTCAGGTGCGGGAACAGGCCGGCCTGCTGGATGGAATAGCCGATACCGCGCCGCAATTCGTCGGCGTCGATGCCCGCGGCGTCGCGGCCGCCGATCGTGACGGTGCCGGAGGTCGGTTCGATCAGCCGGTTGATCATCCGCATGGTGGTGGTCTTGCCGCACCCGGAGGGGCCGACCAGGACCACGATCTCCCCCGCCGGGATGGTCATGCTGACCTCCTCGACCGCCGGATCCGGCTGGTCGGGATAACGCTTGGTGACCCGGTCGAGGACGATCTCGACCCCGGAGACCGCGGATGCGGCGGCGCCGGTGCTGGTTTCGGTGTCAGTCACGAATTCCCCTCGAGATGGTGAGGCGGCCGAGCAGCAGCAGGACGCCGTCGAGCGCGAGCGCGAGCACGACGATGAGCACGGTCCCGGTCAGCGCCTGCGGCACCGCGTTCGGGCTGCCCAGGCGCGAGAGCCCGGAGAAGATGAGGTTGCCCAGGCCGGGGCCTTTGGCATAGGCGGCCAGGGCCAGAATGCCCATGATCATCTGGGTGCTGACCCGCATTCCGGCGAGGATCGACGGCCAGGCCAGCGGCAGTTCGATGGTGCTCAGCAGCCGCAGCCGGTTCATCCCGACGCCCCGCGCGGCGTCGATCACCGCCGGATCCACCGACGACAGCCCGAGCACGGTGTTGCGCAGGATCGGCAACAGCGCGTACAGCACCAGCGCCACGATCGTCGGCCCGACGCCGAGCCCGAGGAAGGGGATCAACAGCCCGAGCAGCGCGAACGAGGGCACCGTGAGGATCGCTCCCGCGGTCGCGGTCGCGGCAGCCGAGCCGAGCGGGCTCCGGTACACGAGCACCCCGATCAGCACCGCGACGATCGTCGCCAGCGCCAGCGACTGCACCACCGCCGACACATGCAGGTACGAATCGACCAGCAGCTGCTCGCGCCGGTTCACCACGAACGACCACAACGCGTCCAGGGTCCACCTCCCCGTAGTTCGGCGGCCACACCAGGCCCTGTCCCCCGGAATGCCCACCCCGACCACAGGTGAAACACCCGGTTACCACACCCCCGCCGCATTCTGCGGCGCTCGAATCCGCCTGCGCGAAACCACGTTTCACCGGCGCGAAGTCATCTTACGCGCCGGACCTCCCACACGGAGCCGTTCCCGCCACCGGACTCACAGCCGGCACGACCCCCCACACATACCCCGCCGGCCCGCGGCAATTCCCCGGGACAAGCACGATCCCCGCACCGCCACCCTCGCGCCCATGCCCCGGGGGCAGCACGATCCTCGCGCCGTCGCCCTCACGCCGCCTAGCGGCGACATCCTCGCGGCGATGCCCAACTGCCGAAGTCGAGCAGCACTCGGAAAGTTCGTCACCTGGCTCAGCGATCGGCCTCGGCCAGTTCGGCTTTGACGACCGCATAGGCGATGGCGGGGCTGTAGCCGCGGCGGGCGAGCATGTCGACCAGGCGGCGGGTGGCCTTGGCGCGGTCGAGGTCGGTGGGCATGCCGCGGAGTTTGCGGCGGACCAGGTCGGCGGCGGCCTGCTCGTCACCGGGGACCGGGCGGCGCGGCGCGCGCCGGTCGGTACTCCGGTCCGGGGGGTCGGTGTCGGTGTCTCCGGGAGCTTCGCTGTCGGCCGATGTGCTGACCGCGCGTGACCATCGGGAGCGGTTCCGGCGCGGGAGCCCCTCGGCGGGGCTGTCCGAGTCCGCCTCGATCGCAGGATCGGCGTGCGATATCGGATCGCCCGGTCGTCCGGGTCGTCGGTGATCGTGGGACGGCTCGTCCGGGTCCGGATCGGGCTTGCTCGCCCCGCGTGGCCGCGCGGGCGCCTGGGTGAATCCCGCCTCGGCGAGTTCCGCGGTGACGACGGCGAAGGCAGTCGACTGGTCGTAGCCGCGGCGGGCCAGCATGCCGACGAGACGGCGGACGGCCTTGTCGCGGTCCAGGTCCCGGGACAGGGTGGTGAGTTTGCGGCGGACCAGGTCGGTGGCGCGGGCGCGTTCGGCGTCGTCGGTGACGATCGCCAGCGCGTTCTCGGCATCGGCGGGAGCGACGCCCTTGTCACGCAGTTCGCGCTGCAGGGCCCTCTTCCCCCGGCCGGAGTACGTGTGGCGCTCGTGCACCCACTGTTCGGCGAAGGAACTGTCGTCGACGAGGCCGACTTCGGCGAGCCGGTCGAGCGCGGCCGCGGTCACCTCGAGCCGGAAACCCTTCTCCCCGAGACGTTTCTCCAGCTCGGCCCGGCTGCGGGCGCGCACGGCCAGCAGATTGAGGCAGGCGTCCTTGGCCTGGTCGATCGTCGCCTTCGGACGGTCGCCCGGGGCGAGCCGGCGTGTGCCGGCCCGCCTGTCGGGCTCTCCCGGCTGGGATCCGGCCGCCACCGGATCCACCTGCCGCCCGTCGTCACCACCGACGCCGGTCGACAGGGAGTCTTTCTCGCCTCGGCCGGACCTGCGTCCGCGCCGGGCGCCACGGGGACGCGCCCCGCTCCCCCACTCTTCATGATCATCCCCAGTCCGCGCAGCGGAATCGTGTGGTTGATCATCATCGGCGAATCCGGTCGGGTGCGCGCGCTGCGGATCGCCCGCACCCGACCGAATTCCCCTGGCGTCCAGTTCGGCCCGGTGTGCCCGAGCCGGCCGGACGAGTTCGGTGTCCGCGCTGTCGCGGTGGCGGTCTCGCCGCTCCGGCGCTTCCGGCGCCACCTCGATACCGAGGCGGGCCAGCTGCCTGCGCATGTCCTCGACCGGGTCCACCCCGTCACGAGGCGCACGGCCGCCGGAGATCGGCGAGCCCATCGGCTAGAAGTCGGCGGGTGCGTCGGCCTCGGCGGTCAGGTCGGCGCCGATGCCCAGCTTCTCCTTGATCTTCTTCTCGATCTCGTCGCGCACGTCGGTGTTCTCCAGCAGGAACTTGCGGGCGTTCTCCTTGCCCTGGCCCAGCTGGTCGCCCTCGTAGGTGTACCAGGAGCCCGACTTGCGGATGAAGCCGTGCTCGACACCCATGTCGATGAGCGAGCCCTCCTTGGAGATGCCCTGGCCGTAGAGGATGTCGAACTCGGCCTGCTTGAACGGCGGGCTGACCTTGTTCTTGACGACCTTCACGCGGGTCCGGTTGCCGACCGCGTCGGAGCCGTCCTTGAGGGTCTCGATGCGGCGCACATCCAGGCGGACCGAAGCGTAGAACTTCAGCGCCTTACCGCCGGTGGTGGTCTCCGGCGAGCCGAACATGACGCCGATCTTCTCGCGCAGCTGGTTGATGAAGATGGCGGTGGTGCCCGAGGTGTTGAGCGCACCGGTCATCTTGCGCAGCGCCTGGCTCATCAGGCGGGCCTGCAGGCCGACGTGGCTGTCACCCATCTCGCCCTCGATCTCGGCGCGCGGCACCAGGGCGGCGACGGAGTCGATGACGATGATGTCGATGGCGCCGGAACGCACCAGCATGTCGGCGATCTCGAGCGCCTGCTCACCGGTGTCGGGCTGGGAGACCAGCAGCGCGTCGGTGTCGACGCCCAGCTTGCGGGCGTAGTCGGGGTCCAGGGCGTGCTCGGCGTCGATGAACGCGGCGACGCCACCCGCGGCCTGGGCGTTGGCCACCGCGTGCAGCGCGACGGTGGTCTTACCCGAGGATTCCGGGCCGTAGATCTCGACGACGCGACCACGCGGCAACCCGCCGATGCCGAGCGCGACGTCGAGCGCGATGGAGCCGGTCGGGATGACGGAGATGGGCTGGCGGGCCTCCTCGCCCAGGCGCATGACCGCGCCCTTGCCGAAGCTCTTCTCCACCTGCGCCAGTGCCAGCTCCAGCGCTTTGTCGCGATCGTAGGCCTGCGGTGCCATGATGTGGTCCCCTTCTCGAGGTGAGTGTCTCTCTGGTTGGCGCCCACAGTAGAGGCCGGCACCGACAAGTTCTGGCGCCCAGATTAGTCGAACACCCATTCGAGTCAAGCGACGCGCCCGCCCAACACGCGAGGACTCGCAAACCCGGCGCACATCGACGGCACCGCGGGCCCGTCGGCTACCGCTGCGGCAGCACCGAGTCGTCGCCCTCGGCGCGCGGCCCGAAGATCCGGCGCTCGGATTCGTCGATCCGCACGTCGTTGATGCTGGCCTCGCGCCGCGCCATCCGCCCGTCCGGCGCGAACTCCCACTGCTCGTTGCCGTAGCTGCGCCACCACTGACCGGACTCGTCGTGCCACTCGTACTGGAAGCGCACGGCGATGTGGTTGTCGTGGAAGGCCCACAGATCCTTGCGCAAGGCGTAGCCGTTCTCGGTCGCCCACTTGCGGGTCAGGAAGTCGACGATGGCGGCGTGGCCGGTGAAGAACTCGTCGCGGTTGCGCCACACCGAGTCCTCGGTATAGGCCGCGGCGACCCGCTCGGGATCGCGGGTGTTCCAGGCGTTTTCGGCGGCGAGCACCTTGGCGCGCGCGGAGTCGAGGTCGAAGGGTGGCAGTGGCGGTCGCACGGGGGACCCCTTCCGGAATGTTAACTATCTATTCAGCGTTGACAGGTTAGACAGTAGGGTGGCCGGGCGACACCGTCAACCCGTGAAATCGCGACAGTGGTTAGGAGATGAGTTGGTAACCTCAGGCATGCGCGATCCCCGTCCGCACACCGGCGAACCACCGGCTCTGGACCTGCTCAATACGCGATGGGCCGGCGCCACCCCCGGTGACCTGCTCACCGATCTCGACGGGCTGCGGCTGTGGCTCGAGCTCACCGGACTCGCCGACCGCGTTCCCGCCGACGAGCACACGCTGACCGCCCTGCACGCCGCCCGCGACGCCGTCCACGCGGCGGTCACCACCGCCGACCCCACCGCGCTCAACCAGGTCCTCGACCGCGGCCGCCTGCGCCGGGAACTCACCGCCGACGGCCCGCGCGATATCCCCGAGGTGGCCGATCCGGCCTGGCTGCCGGGCTGGCTCGCCGCCGACAACCTGCTGCACCTGATCGCCGAGGCGCCGCACCGGATCCGCCAGTGTGCCCACCCGGACTGTGTCCTGTTCTTCTACGACACGTCCAAGAACGGCACCCGGCGCTGGCATTCCATGGCGACCTGCGGCAACCGCACCAAGGCCGCACGCCACTACGCCAAGACCAACTGAGCGCCGGGGCGCCTCAGAACAATTCGTCGAGCAGCCGGTAGTACTCGAGCTTGGCGCGGTCGGGCCCGGTCAGCCCGTAGGCGGTGAAGAACGCCGCGACCGCGTCGATGCCGAAGTCCTCGGCCAGGTCGCGTTCGGCGAGGGCGAGATCGCGATAGCGGTCGGCCACCCCCAGCCCGCCGACATCGATCAGCACCCCACCGGCGAGCACATTGCCCGGGGTGAAGTCGCCGTGCGCGACGACGAGATCCTCCTCCGACGGCCGCTGGGCCACCAGGTGCTCGTGGATCGCCGCGGGCGTGAGGTCGCGGTGGTCGGCGTCGAAATCGGCGGTGTCGACGAACTCTTCGACGACGTTGCGGCGGGCCTGCGCGAGAGTCACCTCGAGGCGTCCATCGAACGGGCAACCGGTCACCGGCAGGGCGTGCAGCGCGCGCAGAGCCTGCCCCATCACCGTGCCGACCTCGGCCGGATCACCGGCCAGGTCGGTGAGCGAGCGGGCTTCGGCATCCGCCAGCACCAGGATGTCCTCGGCGAAGGCGGCCACCGTCGGCACCGCGATGCCGTTGTCGCGCAGCCAGTTCAGCCGATCGTGCTCGGCGACCGCGCGCGGCCCGCGCTTGATCCAGTACCCGCCCGAGCGCACGAGGTTACCGCCGCGGCCCTCGTGCTCGTCCGACCACGCGGGCACCGGCCCGAGCAGCTCGGCGACCGGGGGCGGCAGCGGCAGGGCCAGTTCGTCGAGGTGGTCCAGGGCCGCGCGGGTGGACTCGATGAGTTCGGAATCGCCGTCGGCCACCCGCAGCCGCATCGCCTCGTTGAGCAGCTCCCGCGCCTCCCGCGGCCGATGCTGCTCGGCCAGCGACTTACCCAGGTGATGGGCGGCGAAGGAGACCAGCTCCGGATCGAGCGCGCGGCTGGCATCGAGGGCGCGCCGGTACAGGATCTCGGCGGGCGCGGGCTCGCCCTGGTAGCGGTACACGTCGGCGAGGTTGATCCACACGGTGATCCGGCGCCGTTCGGTATCGGCCAGCTCCAGCGCCTGGTCGAGCCGGTCGAGAGCCTCGTCGTGGCGCCCGAGCAGCATCAGCGCGATGCCGAGCCGGCGCAGACCGCCGAAATCGTGGGGATCGGCGACCGCGACCCTGGCCGCGAGGGTCTCCGGGTCGATCGGGATCATCCGCAGCCGCTCGTCGAACCGATACGGCCGGGTGTCCGGATTCTGCGCTGTCACAGCCATGACCTGCTCACCATCGGGTTCGGGGAACATCGAAGTCGGCGCAGAGGGCGCGCCACACGTCTCGCGGGTCGACGCCCGCCTCGATCGCGGCGGCACCGGTCCGCCCGAGCGCCGGTATCACGTGATCGGCCAGCATGGCGTCGGCGCGCGCCACGCCGAACTCGGTGTGCATCAGCTCCTGGAATTCGGTCAACCGCACGCTGCCCAAGATACTCGCGCTCGGCGACACCCGACAGAGCCGCCGGTGGCGGACCCCACCGCCCGATCCGGCGGCGTCAGCGCGTCGCGGCCTTGTGACAGATCTCCACCGGATCCTCGACCTCGGCCTGCCCGGCAGCGGCCCGGCGGGCCGCGGCCGCGTAGGCCGGGTCGTCGAGCACCTGGCGCACCGCGGCGCCGACCGCCTCGGGTGTCAGCGGGCGCACCAGCACCGAACTCCCCTGGCGCACCGCACGATTGGCCAGTTCCCACTGGTCCCCGCCGCCGGGCACGGTCACCACCGGCACGCCGGCGGCCAGGGATTTCGCGAGCAGGCCGTGGCCGCCCCCGCCGACGACCACCGCGGCCTCGGTGAGCAGGACGTCCTGGCGTCCCAGTCCGGCACTCGCCCAGTCTGGCAGGTCCGCAGGTGGGGTGTCGAGCATCGAGACGGCCGCGCGCACGCCGAGCCCGGCCAGTCCGGCCAGCACGGTGTCGGCCATGGCGTCCACCCCCGTATGCGCGGTGGACGGCGCCACCATCACCAGCGGCGCGTCCCCGGGCGGCACCGGCAGGAGCGCGTCGGTCGGTTCCCACAGCAGCGGCCCGACGACGTGGGTGTCGGCGGGCCAGTCCGGCCGGTCCACCTCCAGCGCGGGCAGGGTCGCGACGAGCCGCGCGGTGGGGCCGGGATCCTCGGCGGGCAGACCGATGCTCTCGCGCGCCGCCGAGCGCTGCCGGTTGCCCGCCTTGACCGCGCGGGCGGTCATCGTGCGCAGTACGCCGTCGCGCACCCGGCCGCGCACACCCTCCCCCGGCGCGAGCCCACTGCCGATCGGCGGCAACGCTTTCGAAGGCAGATACAGCGGATGCGGGGACAGTTCGACCCACGGCAGGCCGAGTCGTTCGGCCGCCATCCCGCCGCCCGCCGTGAGCACGTCCGAGACGACCAGGTCCGGCAGCATCGCGCCGAGCTCGGGCAGGTTCTCGGTCGCGATATGGGCGGCGCGCTCGTGGATGCGCGCGCCCGCGTCGGCGTCGTTGTCGGTGGGGCGCGGCGCGAGACCCTTGAGCCTGCGCACACTGATGCCAGCGGCTCTGGCCGCGTCGAGCCAGCGCGGGCCGGTGAACAGCACCGGCTCGTCGCCCGCGGCGAGCAATCGCAGACACAACGCGATCGCGGGAAACGCATGCCCTGGATCGGGCCCGGCCACCACAGCTACTCGCATGTCGCCAGCGTGCCATATCGCTCGGCATGGTTCGCCGTGCCCAGTCTGCTACCGGCTGGTCGGCTACCGTCACGACGAGACCCGGGCGCAGCCGGTTGCCCGTCGAATCGCGAGGAGTGACCCCGCCGTGCGGCCCGAAATCCCCACCCCCGACCCGGACGCGGGCGACCTCGACCGGGCAGACGATCACGACACCATCCGCCCACCGGTCTCCAGCGGCGCGATCACGACCGTCGACGCCCTGTTCGCGCTGCTCGCCCGCTGCGCGGACGCCTGGGACACCGCCGGCCGCACCGGCGATCCGGTCGACATCCTCGATCACGACCGCCAGTGCGCCGAACTGCTGCGCCGCGACCACCCCGACGACCCGGAACTCCAGGTCGCGGGCCTGGTCCACGACATCGGCCACGTCCTGGTCCCCGGTGACGACGCGGGCCACGGCCACCACGGCGCAGACGCGGTGCGGGCGCTGCTCGGTGAGCGGGTCGCGCGCCTGGTGGAGTTGCACGTGGTCGCGAAACGCTTTCTGGTGGCCACGGATCCGGCGCACGCCGCTGGCTTGTCCGCCTCGAGCCTGCGCACCCTCGTCGCGCAGGGCGGGCCGATGTCCCCGGAGGAGGCGCGAGCCTTCCGCGCCGACCCGGATTTCGCCGCCGCACTCGCGTTGCGCCGCGCCGACGACGCGGGCAAGGTCGTCGGCTTGTCCGTGGCGCCGCTGTGGGATTGGCGGCCGACGGTCGAGCGCGTCGCCGCGTCGAATCAGCCCGCGAAGGTGAACAGTTCGAACCCGACCGCGTGCGCGGCGGGGAATCCGTCCTTGGGACCCGTTGCGTAGGAGACGATCTCGTCCACCTGCTGCTCGACCGGCACCGGGCTGAGTACCTGGAGGTAGCGCCGGTGCGCCGCGAGCGAGGCCCGCGCCTTGTCCAGCTGTTCGCCGACGTCCACCGCGTGGGTCATGACCGGACCGACCACGGCGGCCCAGCGCGCCGACCACGGTGCCAGGTCGGCGATCTCGGGGAAGATCCATTCGTTGCCCGCGTCGGAGACGGCGTCCATCGCCGAGCGGCCCACCGCCCGATGATCGGCGCTGTTGACCATGCCGGGCGCCCAGGTGTCACCGAAGTTGAACAGCACCACCATTTCCGGGCGATGCCTGCGGATCGCGGCGGCCAGTTCCCGCCGCAGCGCCAGGCCCTCCTCGATCCGCCCGTCGGGGTGGTCGAGGAATTCGACGGTGTGCACACCCACCTCCCGCGCGCCCGCGAGCTCCTCGATCTCCCGCAGCGGCCCGGCCTGCGCGGGCGGCATGCCCGCGATGCCCGCCTCGCCGCGGGTGACGAGCAGATAGCGGATGTCCTTGCCCTGTCCGGTCCACCGCGCGACCGCGGCGGCCGCACCGTATTCGATGTCGTCGGGATGCGCGACGATCACCAGTCCGCGCTGCCAGTCCTCGGGTATCTGTTCCACCCGGCCATGCTAAGCGCAGACGCCGCGATCACGGCTTGGTCAGCGTGGTCTTGTCGGACCCGGACACCGCCTTGTACAGCAGGTACACCCCGGTACCGATCGCGGCGATCACCAGGACCGGCAACAGCGCCTCGATCAGCGCCCCGATGATCCAGAACGCGATCAACGCGACCACGACGATGCCGATGACTTTCCAGACCATGATGTGCTCCTCGCCAGTTCCGTGACCGCCCTCCGGCGATCCGACACCTTCGATGCTCCCACCCACGATCCGATAAATCACCAGGTCAGCATGGAAATCGGGGGCGATCTCAGGGTTCACCCCGAGGCCGGATCAGCGCATCGCCCGCCCGCGCGGCGACTACCGTGGGCGGTATGGACTACCTGGCTGTGCTGCGCGCGGGGCTCACCTCCTTCGGAGAATTCGTCACCGCGGACGCCGACCTCGCCACTCCGGTCCCTTCCTGCGGCAGCTGGACGCTCTACGACCTCGTCGACCATGTCGGCCGCGGGAACATGTGGGTCGTCACCGCGGTGACCGAACTGCGCGGCGACGACGAGGGCGATCCCGCGCCGAAGGACATCGCGGCACTGCGTGATTGGTACGAAGCCACCGCGGACGCCCTGGTCACCGTGCTGTCGGCCGATCCGGACCGAGAGGCGTGGACTTTCACCCGCACCATGCCCCGCACGGTGGGGTTCTGGCGCCGCCGACGCACACACGAGACGCTCATGCACCTGTGGGACGGCCACGCCGCGCTCGGCACGGCCGCGCCGTTCGACCCTGAGCTCGCGGTCGACGGCATCGACGAGGTCTTCGAGCTCTTCGCGCCGCGGATGATCCACCGCGGCCTGGCCACCGCGCCGGAGGTCGCCCTGCGACTGCGCGCCACCGACACCGACGGCAGCTGGACCTACGGTCCGGGTGAACCGGTTGCCGAGCTCGCGGGCACCGCGTCGGATCTGCTGCTCGCGCTGTGGGCGCGCCGACCTGCCTCCGATCCCGCACTGACCTGGACCGGCGACAGCTCGGCGGGCCGCCGAATACTGGCTGGGCCGCTGGTCCCCTAGCCGCTGCAGGCCGAACGACTGACGCCGACCGGGGCACGCGCCCATAATCGGGGCGTCAGCGAGGAGAAGTCCATGGAACCCATCGTCAGGATCGCCGGCGGCGCGGTGCGCGGCCGGACCGAATCGGGTGTCACCCGTTTTCTCGGGGTGCCCTACGCGGCGGCCCCGGTCGGCGCGAAACGCTTCCAGCTGCCCGAACCCGCGCCCGCCTGGGATGACGTGCGCGAGGCGACGCAGATGGGCGCGACCTGCGTCCAGTCGCCGTATCCGGCGCCGATCCACGCGCTGATCGGCAGCGACGGCATTCCCGGCGACGAGTACCTCAACGCGAACGTCTGGACGCCGGATCCGGGCACGAGCGGGCTGCCGGTCCTGGTATGGATCCACGGCGGCGCGTTCGTGCGCGGATCGAACGCGCGCGCCATCTACGACGGCACGGCCTTCGCGCGCGACGGCGTGGTGCTGGTATCGATCAACTACCGGCTCGGGATCTCCGGGTTCGCCGCGCTGGACGGCGCCCCGCTCAATCGCGGTCTGCACGACCAACTCTTCGCGCTGCGCTGGGTGCGCGACAACATCGCCGCCTTCGGTGGCGATCCGGACAATGTGACCGTCTTCGGTGAGTCGGCGGGCGGGATGAGCGTGGCGGCGCTGATCGCCGCGCCGCAGTCGAGCGGACTGTTCCGCCGGGCGATCATGCAGAGCGGCAACGGCGCGGTCGCCGCCGACGCGCAGGACGCGCGCACGGTGGCCGCCGCGCTGGCCGCGGAACTCGGGATAGCCCCGACCGCCGCCGATTTCGGCGAGCTCGGTCCCGACGCATTGCGCACCGCGCAGAACGCGGTCGCCCTCGCGGTGATGACCGACCCCGACCCGCAGCGCTGGGGCGCCTCGGTGATCGAGCAGGGCATGGGCATCATGAGCCTGTTCCCGGTGATCGACGACGACATTCTCCCCGGCGCGCCGACGGCGGTGCTGGCCGCCGACCCTGACCGTGCGGTGCCGCTCATCGCCGGCACCACCGCCGACGAGTTCCGGTTCTTCACCGTCCCGACCGGCATCACCGCCGCCGTCACCGCCGACACCCTGCCGTTCGTGCTCACCCGCTACGGGATCGATCCCGCGGTGGCGCAGACGTATTCGGCGCAGCGCCCCGATGCCACCCCGGCCGAGATCTTCAACGCGATCCTGACCGACTGGTGCTTCCGAGCGGGCACGGTCGACTTCGCCGAGGCCAACGCCGTGGGCGCACCCACCCATGTCTACGAATTCGCCTGGCCCACCGATCTTCCCGGCCTGGGTGCCTGCCATGTGCTCGAGGTCCCGTTCGTCTTCGACGCGCTCGCCGGGGCGCACTCGCTGACCGGCCCGCACCCGCCGCAGGCACTGGCCGACGAAATCCACGCGGCCTGGGTGAAGTTCGCGACCGACGGCGACCCGGGGTGGGCGGCGTTCGACAGCGAGCGCAAGCGGGTGCGGATCTTCGACGCCCCCGCGTCGTCGACGGTGGAGAATCCGCGCTCGGCCGAACTCGACGCCCTGCGCCAGACCATCGCCTGACCCGGCACGGCCCCGAGGCCGGAAGGCGTCGGGGCCGGAAGGCGTCGGGGCCGGAAGGCGTCGGGGCCGGAAGGCGTCGGGGCCGGAAGGCGTTGTCCGCGTTCGGACTAGCGCGGACCGGGGACGGGACGGTCGGCCAGGTCGGTGAGCGCCTGCGCCCANTGTCCGCGTTCGGACTAGCGCGGACCGGGGACGGGACGGTCGGCCAGGTCGGTGAGCGCCTGCGCCCAGCCGTCGAGCCGATCGGCGGCCTCGCGCAGATCGGCGACGATGCCGTTGAACTGGTAGGCCACCACGGTGTCCTCGGGGACGGCCAGAATGCGCGCCGCCGCGGCGACGAGCTGTTCGTACTCCATGACGCCGGTCTCCAGGCGCGCGAGCACCCCGTTGACGGTGACTTTCAGCGCGGCGACGGTCTCGGGGTTGGCTCGTCCGACGGTGTCGGCGGCCTGTTCCATCGCCACGATGTCGGTGGCCAGCGCGTGCAGCGCGGCCGCGCCGGAGCGGGCCGTCTCGAGCAGATCGCGCAGTTCGTCCTCGGGCAGTCGCCGGGTGCGGGCGATCTGGGTGCCGAGTCCGTGCAACGCGCGTTCGGCGCGGATCAACCGCTGGATCGGACCGCGGGCCACCGAGCGCAGCCCCGGGGTCTTGCGGGCGACGAAGGCCGCCTGCGGCAACGGCTGACCGCGCAACTGCAGATACCGGCGCGCGCTCAAGGCGGTCCCGGTCACGAAAGCGACCGCGCCACCGCCGATCACGACGACCGCCCAGGCCGGCGCCGACACCACGGCCAGGCCGACCGCGCCGACGGTGGTGATGCCCGAGGCGGTGCCGAGCTGGAAACTGCGCCGGCGAGCACGCCGGCGTCGACGCAACTCCCGTTCGCGCGGATCGGCCCAGCGACGCACGGCCACCATCGCCTGCTCACCGACCTCGCGCAGGGTCGCGGGCACACCGCCGGTCGCGGTGGTTCGCACCAGCTGCGCCGGATCGATGATCTCGGCTCGCTCGCGCCGTGTTCTCCCGCTCATCCCTCATCCTTTCGTCGCCACGGACCAGTGTCGCAGCAGACGACGACAAGTTCCCACCATCACGCGCCCGCGACCCGGGAAGCGGCGACCGAAAACGCCGACCGGGTCGCCGGTCGATGCCTACCGGCGACCCCTGGGCCGCGAACCCGCGCGCCTGCGCGCCAACCTACTGCTGGGCCGCCTGGCCCTTGTTGATCTGCGGCGCCTGCGCGGGCTGCTGCTGCGCCGGATCGATCGCCGCGGCGTTGTTGCCGGTGGGCAGCGCGTCACCGCGCATCGAGGCCCGGATCTGCTCGAGCTTGCTGTGGCCCGCCATCTGGATGCTGGCCTGCTGGACCTCCATCATGCGGCCCTGCACCGTGTTCTGCGCCAGCTCGGCGGCACCGAGCGCGTTGGCGTAGCGACGCTCGATCTTGTCGCGCACCGCGTCGAGGCTGGGGGTGGAGCCGGGTGCCGACAGAGTGGAGTCCATCTGCTGCAGCGAGGCCGAGACCTGCTCCTGCATCTTGGCCTGCTCGAGCTGGCTGAGCAGCTTGGTGCGCTCGGCCACCTTCTGCTGCAACATCATCGCGTTCTGCTCGACCGCCTTCTTGGCCTGTGCGGCGGCCTGCAGGGACTGGTCGTGCAGCACCTTGAGGTCTTCCACCGACTGCTCGGCGGTGACCAGCTGGGCGGCGAACGCCTCGGCGGCGTTGGTGTACTGGATCGCCTTCTCGGTGTCGCCCGCAGCGGCCGCCTGATCGGCCAGGGTGACGGCCTGACGGGCGTTGGCGTTGAGCTTCTCGACCTCGTCGAGCTGGCGGTTCAGCTTCATCTCCAGCTGACGCTGGTTGCCGATCACCGACGCTGCCTGCTGCGACAGCGCCTGGTGCTGACGCTGCGCCTCCTCGATAGCCTGCTGAATCTGGACCTTCGGATCCGCATGCTCCTCGATCTTGGAGTCGAAGAGGGCCATCATGTACTTCCAGGCCTTCACGAACGGATTAGCCATCGATTGATCCCGCCTCCATCTGTGCGTCGCTCGTGCGACTGGTGGTGCGCGACCGTCACGCACCAGATATGTGCTTATCCTTCACCATGCGGCACCCGGGCCGGTGCGACCGGCCCGATCGACGCCTGATGAGAATCTATCCGTTCTCACCAACAGTGCGCAGCGTCTCGCCCGTCGAGCACGTGGTTCGCCGCGTCACATTCCCTTCACCAGTACCAGCATCTCGGCCCTGGGCGCCGGGATGACGATCCGGGTGTCCTCGGCGATGCCGATCCGGGCGCCCTGTTCGGCCGACATGCTCGCCGCGGCGCCGGCCTCCGGCGCGGCGGCGGGTTCGGCGGGGGCGGGTTCGGCCGGGG